>NZ_JADJUO010000013.1:0-24631 GCF_016717045.1 Candidatus Villigracilis proximus
TTTCACAGGCCAAAACTTTATGTGCAACAGTTTTGGATTATTATCAAAACTTAAATGATGAACACGGAATTTCAAATGTACTCCATGTCCTTGCCTGGATAGCGCTAACCGAAGATAAAAGCCAAAGTAACGCAAAACAGGCCGCCAAATTATTTTCAGAATCCGTAACCCTGCGCGGCAAAGTCAGCCGTGCCTTATCCCCAGCTGAACAAGCCAGAAATCAAATTTTTCTGAATGCTTTAAATCAGCAGTTGATTTAATCATCATCCAAACAAAAAGCGACAGACACTTCAAAAGTGCCTGCCGCTTTTATCTATCTTTTTTATGGAAGGTTAAACGCCTTGACCAAAAAGACCGCCATCTGCGCCCGTGTGACCGAGTCTTCAGGACAGTAATTTCCATTGCCACAGCCGCTGGTAATACCGTCAAGCACCAATTGTTTGATAAAAGCCGCTGCCCAATAATCAATTGCAACATCGGCAAAACCAGTGCTGACTCCCACGGCAGGCGGCACATAACTGGAACCGTTTTTGGCTTTCATTAAGAAGATCGCCATTTGCGCGCGCGTGACTGTGCTATCGGGGCAGTAATTCCCATTACCACAGCCACTGGTGATGCCTTCTGCCGCCAGTTGCTTGATCCATGCGGCTGCCCAGTAATCGATGGCTACATCGGTGAAGCCGGTGTTGCCATTAATGCAGGCGGTAATTTGAGCCGTGAACACCTTTCAAGAGGAAAATCGCCATCTGAGCACGAGTAACTACTGAATCTGGACAGTAATTTAACGGGACAGTTGAACAACCGCCGGTGATGCTTGCATTGTAGAGTCGTTCAATATAACTGTTAGCCCAGTAGGACTCAGGAACATCAGCAAAAACAGAGGCTTTGATGATCGTGTACATCTCGCCGCTGTTGAAAGTCCCATTGCCTGTGCCAGATCCGCCAAGCGGATTGAATTCGCCATCAAGGATGCTGTCGTTGTCGATCAAGTTGAGGCGGAGTGTGCCTGCGCCAGAGATGTTGGAAACTGTTACAGTGTAGATACTGCCCGAACCGCTGAGTCCGCTCACGGTTGCGCCTGATACGCCGCTGGTTGTCAGGGTAAAGTCTGTTAAGTCCACGCCGGTCACAGATTTGGAGAAGGTGACGGTAAAGTCCAGATTGGCTGCGCTGGAGGGGTTGGGATTTGTGCGTGTGATGGATGCCACGTATGGAAGTGTGGAGAGCTGCGTTTTGATGACCACGATCTCATCACTGCCAGAATGTGAGTGCAATGGCGCGATGGAACCTGTTTGATTCCAACTGTGAGAGCTATCGCCTGTGACGTATACATTTCCGATGTTATCAACGGCGATATCAAACGCCGAAGATGGATAAGTGGTATTGCCCAATACAGTGCCCTGAGGATTCATCCAGGCAATGACAATATCTGCATTGCCAAAGTAAGGAAGGATGTTATTAATTTTTGAAGATTTCGCGGTGACATCAGTGTAGCCGGTTATGTAGACTGTTCCGGATGTGTCTACATCAACTCCTTCACTTGAGTCAAAAGATGAACTGCCTTGAAAGGTATGCCATTGATAGACGCCGCTGCCCGCCAGTTTTACAACTGCAATATCCTGAGAGCCACCTTTAAAGCTGCTCAATGGCAATATGGAGCCGGGGCCATTCCAGGTGGAAACACTTGAGCCTGCCACATAGATATTATCATTTCCATCAATAGCCACATCGTTTGCCGAATCTTCGCCTGCGCTGCCATAGAATGTATGCCATTGATAAGCGCCCGCGCTGTTGAGTTTGAGCACAAAGATATCCTTGCCGCCAGAATAGGAATTCAACGCCGCAGACGGCAAAGGCCAGGTTGAGTTCGCCTCGCCAACCACGATCACATTTCCATTGTTATCAATATCCACGCCATAGCCAGTGGCATGACTGGCATTGCCGCCATAAAACGTGTGCCACTGATAAGCGCCATTGGTGTTGAGTTTGGCGATCACCACATCTCCATATCCAGTGAGGCCATGCAAAGGGGATGTGGAACCGGGTCCATTCCAACTGAGACCGCTGACTCCGGTTACATAGATATTGCCGCCGCCCACAGCGATATCAAAACTATCATCTGAAGTGGAATTACCCAGATAGGTATGCCATTGATATGCACCATTGGAATCCAGTTTTAAGACAAGGATATCGGCATCGCCTGAGTAGGGATTTAGGGGCGCTTGTCCGCTGGGGCCATTCCAGGAAACATTGCTGTTGCCGCTGACGTAGACATTTCCATTTTCATCCACGGCAATCCCTTCGCCTGATTCATCATCCCCGCCATAGAAGGTATGCCATTGATAGACGCCGCTGGAATTAAGTTTTAGAACAAAGACATCATCCCCAGAAGTGTATGGATGCAAGGGAGTCTGTCCTGACGGACCGTTCCAACTGGCACCGCTTTCACCGGTGATGTAAACATTTCCGTTTCCATCCACAGCCATGCCGTATCCATAATCCCAGGTGGAGCTGCCAAAGAAGGTATGCCAGGAATAGGCAGGGGAATTCACAGCGCTTTGCATGCCCAGCACCGGAGAAACCCGCCCAATCATACCGATCAAAACGATCAGCGATAACAAGTAACGAATTGCGAAGTATTTATTTTTCATCATGACCTCCATAATAGTGGAAGGTCGCACTTTCAATTTTATTGTTTTGAAAGTGCGACCTATGTTCTACGGCAGATTAAATGTTTTCACCAGAAAGACGGCCATTTGGGCGCGAGTGACCTCTGCCTCAGGACAGTAGCTACCGTTTCCACAACCGCCGGTAATGCCATCGGCCACCAATTGTTTGATCAATGCTGCTGCCCAATAATTCGTTGCAACATCGCTGAAACCGGTCCCTGACTCCCACGGCGGAGCATATACTGGAACCGTTCTTGGCTTTCAATAGGAAGATCGCCATCTGCGCGCGGGTGACGGTGGCATCAGGGCAGTAATTATTGCCGCCGCAGCCGCTGGTGATGCCTTCGGCTGCGAGTTGTTTTATCCAAGCGGCTGCCCAGTAATCAATTGCCACATCGTTGAAGCCGGTAGTAGCACCCACAGCAGGCGGCGTAAAGCCTGAGCCGTGAACACCTTTCAATAAAAAGATCGCCATTTGTGCTCGGGTAACCGTACTATCAGGACAGTAATTCAACGGGACAATTGAACAGCCGCCGGTGATACCAGCGCTGTATAGGCGCTCAATGTAACTGTTAGCCCAATAACTAAATGGAACATCTGCAAAGACAGGCGACTTGCTGACTGTGTAAGTCTGTCCACTGGTGAAGCTGGCAGACAGTGGATTAAGTACTGCATCTTTAATGGAGTTGTCATTCATTACATCCAAACGAATCGTGCCGTTGCCGCTGCCGGTGTTGACTGTGACAGTGTAGACACTGCCCGTGCCGCTGATTCCGCTCACAGTTACGTTTGATACGCCGCTTGTCGTCAAAGTGAAATCACTCAGGTCAACTCCTGTCACTGATTCGGAGAAGGTGACGGTGAAGTCTGCGCTGGTAAGTGCTGTAGGAGTAGGGTTAACACGGGTAATGGTTTGAACTGCGGGAGGGGTCACATCCAACCCATAAGCGGCGATGTAATCTGCGGTGCTGAGTACGCTGCCGTTATTATTGACATTGTAAAAATTGCCGCCTGTGTACAGGTTTGCGCTGCTTATTCCCAGTGCATAGACGCCAGGGTCGTAAATGGAACCTTGCAGAGAGCCGTTCCCTGCGCCGTTGTTGCCCAGTGCCGACCAGTTCACGCCGTCCCATTTGGCGATGTAATCGGCGGCATTTGAGTTGGCATTTGTAAATATGCCGCCCGCATACAATTGATTGCCCGTCATGGCAAGTGCATACACACTATTTGTGAGAGCGCCGCTCCCCGCGCCATTACTGCCCAGCGCAGACCAATTGACGCCGTCCCATTTGGCGAGGTAGTCAGCCTCGGGAATGGCAAGGGTATTATTGACAACATCGGTAAAGTTGCCGCCGACATATAAATCACCGCCGTTGACCAGAAGCGAATACACCGGGCCGGTTTAACGCAGTACTATTGCCGCTTCCCAGCGCAGACCAATGCGCGCCATCCCATTTGGCGATATTGTCGGCTGCTGCCAACAAAGTAGCCCCATCCATCATATTATAGAACTCGCCGCCCACATACAGGTTGTTGCCCTGAAAAGCAAGAGCGTTGACTCTGCCGGTCAGAGAACCATCTCCCGCGCCATTATCCCCAAGCGAAAGCCAGCTTGCACCGTCAAAATACGCCGCATAATCTGCTGCGCCATTACCGCCCGCATTCTGAAAATTTCCACCGACATACAGATCACCGTTAATAGGGGAAACGGCAAGCGCGTTGACTGGGTTAGTCAGAGCTGTGTTTCCAACAGCAGACCAATCAGCGCCATCCCACTTGGCGAGGTAATCAGCTTCGGGAAGGGCTGTGCCGTTATTGTTTACATTCGTAAAATTACCGCCGACATAAATACTGTTCCCTTGAATAGCAATGGCATAGACTCCGTTATTCAAGGAACTACCACCAGCGCCATCACTTCCCAAGCCTGACCAATTCGCGCCGTCCCACTTGGCAATGTAGTTAATACTTGGGTCTGGCAATCCATTATTAGACAGCTCATAGAAATAACCGCCCACATACACGTCGGTTCCATTCACGGCGATACAGGTCACGCCCCAGTTGAGCGAGCCAGCGCGCGGAGTATTGACTTGCCAGGCTTCATTTTCCCATTGAGCAAAGAAAGCATTTTGAGGCAAGAGTACGCCCGCGTTCATTACACTTGAGAAAAAACCACCCAGGTAGAGACGCGAGCCGTTGCCCGCCAAAGCCCGCACACTGCTTTTTAGCGAACCATCGCCCGTACCATCATCCCCCAAGGCAGACCAGGCACCAGCCGAGAGCTTTGCAGCGTGATCTGCCTGTGGAACTCCGCCCGCATTTATAAAATCACCGCCAACATAGATATTTGTACCGATCAGGGTGATCGCATAAACAGAGCCATTTATGGGTTGAAAGTCGGCGCTCATTGCGCCCCAGTCTGCGCCATCCCAAAAGGTTAGGTATGAAACATCTGGCAAATAAGCAAGAGAACCATTGTAAACATAGGGAAAACCTCCGCCCACGATCACACGTTGCGTGGCGCCTGTGCCGCTCACAGCAATTGCATGAACGGACCCACTCAACGAGCCGTTCCCGGCGCCGTTATCGCCTAGTGCAGCCCAAATATCCACACCGCCCCACTTGACAATAAAATCAGCCGCGCCCAGCCCGCCTGCGTTTGTAAACTGTCCACCTATATAGGCCTGTATCGCCCCAAGCCAGTGCGCGGACAATGCTATTTAATGGCAGGTTTCCCAGCGCAGACCAGTTTTCAGAGACCTTATCAAACCTGGCAATATAATCTGCGGTAGGCAGGGAAGTTCCCATATTATTTACATCCGTAAATCCGCCCCCCGCGTACACAAAGTCTTCGTCAAGTGCGATGGCAAGAACACTGTTATTCAAGGAGCCGTTTCCACCCGAACCAGACCCGAGCGCATTCCAATTGCTACCATCCCAGCGGGCAATAAAATCTGCGGCGGGAAGCGGCGTGCCATTATTATTTAAATTCATAAAATCACCGCCCGCATAGATATCGCCGGTGAATGCATCCACCGCAATGGCAGATACCATTCCGCCAATCGCGCCATCCCCCATGCCATTATTTCCCAATGCCGACCATGTCGTTCCATCCCACTTCACGATTGCATCTGCGGCTTCATTATTATTCACATTATAAAAAGAGCCGCCAACATATACATCACTGCCGCTCACGGCAATCGCATAAACAATATTCTGAATGGGGCCATTCCCCGCGCCCAACGCTTCCCAGTTTCCCTGGGAAATCGCTTGCGATGAAAAGACCGGGCCATGCAGCGGGTCTACTGTCACATCCCAGCCTTCAAGATCGAATGAACCGCTGAAGTTCCCATCCAGATTTAACGTGCCGTCTGGGTTGAGAAATGATTCGGGTGAAGTCAATTCCTGATTCGCAGCCGGTGCAGCCGCGCGCACTGGCTGCGCCGGCAAAAAAGACAACGCGCTAAAAACAAGACAAATGGCAAGAAATAAATTAGTAGTTCGGGTTACGGTATGCATTTTTTCTCCTTGATCGATTAAAACGTTGACATCTTTATATCCTGCCTCAGGTTGAATTTGTTGCGTTTTGTTGCGTATTTGCAAACCTCACGGGCAGTACGTTGGTCATAGTCAGAGTACAATTTGAATATGACAGAGATCAATCCCGCATCGTTTGAAACATTTGGCGAACTCATGCGCTACCTACGCGTGCGCGCGCATCTCTCTCAACGCGAACTGGCGGCCATTGTCGATTATCACTACAGCTACATCAGCCGCCTCGAAAAAAATCAACATACGCTGGCGCAGGTTGTTTTAATGGCGCGTTTTATCCCCGCTTTAAATTTGCAAAACGACCCTGAATGGGCAAAGCGCCTGATCGAACTGTCTGCACAAAATCGGAATGAAACAGATACTCACGCACTTAAGACAGAGTCCACTGTCAGCGAAGAAAATATATATCGTCTGCCGCCCAGTCTCACGCCGATGTTGGGACGCGAGGAAGAGTCAACTTTATTGGTGGAAAATTTACGTCAAGAAAATATCCGCGTGCTGACCATTGTAGGTCCGCCGGGTGTGGGAAAAACGCGGCTGGCCGTGCATGTGGCAGAACAACTGGCTGATCAATTTGAGCATGGCGCGGTCTTCGTTAACCTCGCCCCCATCCAACAACCTGAAATGGTACTGGCCGCGCTGCTTGAAGCCCTCGGCGTGCAGGAAACATCCATCTCCACCAGTCTTTTTGTGCTGCAATCTTTTTTACAAAATAAAAATTTATTGATCCTGTTTGATAATTTTGAACAGGTACTTTCCGCCGCTCCGGCATTATCTGAACTTCTCAATCATGCGTCTGAAATAAAAATTCTAGCGACCAGCCGCGAAGCCTTTACGCATTCCGGGCGAACATGAATTTCAACTTACACCCCTGCCCCTGCCCGATGATGGCACTCACAACAAAAAAGATTTGGAAGATTCCCCCGCTGTGCAATTATTTGTCCAACGGGCACGCGCCGCCAAATCAGATTTTCAACTTACAGAAGAAAACGCATCACGCGTAACTGAGATCTGCCGCCGTTTAGACGGTTTGCCCCTCGCGATAGAATTGGCCGCTGCGCGCGCCCAAACATTCAGCTTAAGTGTAATGATCGAACAATTTGACCGCCGCTTTAACTGGCTCACACGCGGCAATCGCAACGACCCCGCCTGGCGGCAAACTTTATCCGGCGCCATCGAATGGAGTTACAACCTGCTGACCGAACCGGAGTGCACGTTGATCCAACGCCTGTCTGTCTTTGCTGGCGGCTGGACGCTCGAAGCTGCCGAGGAAATATGCAGCGATGATACAACCTGCATCCAGACAAATATATTTAATTTACTATTACAACTTGTAGACCGCTCACTGGTTGTGGCAGAATCGAACGAAGATAAAATGCATTACCGCTTTCTCGATACCATTCGCCATTTCGCGCATGAAAAACTGGAACAATCCGGTGAATTAATAAATTTACGCAACCATCATCTCCACTATTACACCCGCTGGACGGAAAACACAGAAACCCTGCTTGATAAAACTTCACCACTCGAACTACGCCGCATCGTGGAGATCAAACACAACAACATCCGCGCCGCATTGGATTGGGCCTTGAATCCGCGCGCCGATCTTGAGTACAGCCTCAAGCTGGCGGTTGCGATCAATACCATCTGGCTCAAGCACAGTCACTTTAAAGAAGCGCTCGACTGGGTGGATAAATTTTTGCCGCATACGTTGGAGCCGGCTCATAAACCCTATCGCGCAAAATTACTATATCTTAAAGCCGCCCTGTCCTATTGGCGCAACAATTTGGCTCAGGCGCGCGAATCTTCGCTTGAAGCGGAAACACTCGCCAGAGAATTAGGCGATAAAAAATTACTGGCGAATATTCTCTGCTATCTTGGCGGTGATATTTATCGTGAGTTGAAGGAACTTGAGCAGGCCGCACTTTGTTTACAGGAAAGCATTGCCTTGTGCCGCGAGACCCATCACCTCTCACGGTTAAGCATTGCACTCACCAGTCTGGGTGTTGTTTTATATCAAACAAAAAAATACAGTGAATCATCGGCCGTCATTCAAGAAGCCCTGCAAATCGCAACACAGGAAAATGATCCATGGGGAAAAAGTTATGCCCTGCGAGTGCAAGCCGATAACCTGCGCTTTGATGGAAATTTCAATGAAGCGTTGCCCGCCTTCCAACGCGCACTGGAAATATCGCTCGCCATCGAAGACCGCATCAGCGCCGGTATGGAACTTGCGAATATGTCCATGCTGGCCAATGTACTCGAAGACTATCCGGCTTCAGGCAAATATGCCGAAGCTGCGCTTGCTGCTTTTCAAGCCATCGGCAATGAATATCAGCAGCCGTTCCCGCTGCGTCTGCTGGCTTACTCGGCCCTATCCGCCGGCGATTTGGAACGCGCCCGAACCCTCGGTATTGAAAGCCTGAAAGGCAACCATGCACTTGGACACAAAACCGGCGTGTTTGCCTGTCTGCTGGCGCTGGCACATATTGAAGCCGCAACGGGGAATTTCATACACGCCGCAGAACTATATTCATTTATAAAAATACAATTGAATAAAGCCAAATCTATGCTGCTTGAATCAGATGCCTTTGCGTTAAGCCGCCTTGAGTTAAAATTAATGCAAAAACCCGGCAAGTTGAAAATGGCTAAAATATATAAAGACACTGACAAGGTTTTGATCGAACAGATTTATAAAAAGTTAAATCTAAATCTCTCCGAATAAAAATAAATCTTGACACATCTTGTTCTTAAAAACGAACTCACCCTCGAAACCTTAATTTCGGGGTGAGTCATATTCGCTTATATCAATCCCGCATTTCTTTATGGCAAGTTAAACGTCCTCACCAGAAAGACCGCCATCTGGGCGCGAGTGACAGCCGTCTCGGGACAGTAGCTGCTGTTTCCGCAACCGGCGGTGATGCCATCTGCCACCAGTTGCTTGATGAAAGCGGCTGCCCAATATTCTGTTGTCACATCATTGAAACTGGTACTGCCTCCCACGGCGGGCGGCGCATAACTTGAGCCGTTTTTGGCTTTCAAAAGGAAGACCGCCATTTGGGCACGGGTGACTGTCGTATCCGGGCAGTAATTCCCGCCGCCGCATCCGCTGGTGATGCCTTCCGCAGCGAGTTGTTTGATCCACGCGGCGGCCCAGTGATTCGCGGCAACATCTGCAAATCCGGTAGCGCCATTTATGGCGGGCGGTGTGTAACTTGCGCCATGAATACCCTTCAATAGAAAGACTGCCATCTGGTCACGGGTCACAATATTTTCGGGGCAATAATTTAAAGGGCTGGTGGAGCATCCGCCAGTAACACCAGCATTATATAAACGCTCCACATATTGCCACGCCCAATACGTATCTGGAACATCCCTGAAAATCCAGGGCGTCATATCAGCGGTATCCACCGCTTCAAAATTATTTCCACGAACAACATCCAGTTCGTGCAGTATGTCATTATCCCAACCTTCATTTGGCGCGCCGCTTACATACCATGGAGACCCATTATCAGCCAGCACGATCCCATAAGTTTTCATGGCTTGTAAAATAATTTGCGCCTCTGGAGAAAAACCGCTAATATCATAAGCAGCTTTTAGACGAAAGCGGGCACCAAAAGGCACCGGGTTGGTACAGTCTCCATGCTGTGCTACATGACTGGCGGGCCAAATGTAATAATCGGCAGTGCATTCTGTAGTAAAACGCAGCGCATGATTAATTTCGCCGGCAAGAATCTCATCATAACGTACAAGTCCCGGCAAAATGGGAAGGCCAGCAGCATCGGCAGATGTCCAACTGTCAGGGCGCAGCGCATTGGAATTTAGATCCCAGACTGCGCCTGAGCCGGCATTCCACTCTCCGCCTATAAATTCCGCATCGAAAATTTCATAGAGTATGCAAGTGTCTGTGTCTATGGTGAGGATATGATGATCTCCGCCATATTCGATCTGTGGATTAAATGGAATGGGGTACGGCCCGGCATCCGATTCATCTGGATAATAAAAGTTCACATCATATTTTGTTGTTGAAGCGCCCGAAACAATATTGAACGGAATACCGATCAGACCGCCATCCCAGGTGCCTGATCCAAAATCCATGTGGAATCCTCGGGTAGAACCGATCGTATTGATCCACGTGGCAGACATGGAATGCACCGGCAGCAAATCCACAGGGGTATTCCAATAATTATTTTGCGGGAATATCTGACAGGAACCGAGCGTTGGGGCGCCGCCTGGGGCAAGTCTTTTATTATGCTTCATATTTTCCAAAGCACCTGCCGCGGGCGTGGCAGCAACAGATATTAATAGGATGGCTGCCATTATTAATTTAACAAAGGTGTGGTTTATGGTTTTATTTTTCATGTTTATATTTTAATATGTCAAAGTCAGAAAAAAAATTGGGAATAGTACTATTGCGAGTCGGCTTACGATTTTGTAAATTGCGCTGCATAAAACAAAAAGAGTCTCCATTTTTCAGGAGACTCTTTTTGTTGCTTTTATATTATTTGCCTACGGCAGATTAAATGCCCTGACGAGGAAGACCGCCATCTGAGCGCGGGTAACCGAGTCGTTGGGACAGTAGTTGCCGCCGCCGCATCCGGCAGTGATGCCATCAGCCACGAGCTGCTTGATGAAAGCTGCTGCAAAGGCATCAGTGGCGACATCTGCGAAGCCGGTGCTGACTCCCACGGCGGGCGGGTATAGCCCGAGCCATTCCTGGCTTTCAAAAGGAAGATCGCCATTTGCGCGCGGGTGACGACACTGTCAGGACAGTAATTTCCGCCGCCGCATCCGCTGGTGACACCTTCGGCAGCGAGTTGTTTGATCCAGGCTGCGGCCCAGTAATCGGTGGCGACATCACCAAAGCCGGTGCTGACTCCCACCGCAGGCGGAGTGTAGCTTGAACCGTGGATACCCTTCAATAGAAAGACCGCCATTTGCGCGCGGGTAACGGTGCTATCGGGGCAGTAAATGCCCGTGCCGCAGCCGCCGGTTACGCCGGCTTTGGCGAGGCGCTCTACAAAGTTATTGGCCCAGTAACTAAATGGCACGTCGTCAAAAACAGGCGCAATCGTAAAGACATACGCCGCTCCAGAACTACCTGCAGAATTATCGGCCTGATTCCCGTTCAGGCCGGTGGCATTGCTATCTTCATATGGTGCGCCAACTGCCACGGTGTTGCCCGAAAGCGAGAGGTCATAGCCAAAGTAGTCATACTCTTGGGTATTGGAGGCTTTCAAGTAGGAGTGCTGATACCAGTTCGTGCCCGTGCGCGTGAAGATATAGGCCGCACCTGCATCAACAGCAGAGTTATCAAGTTGATTTCCATTCACACCGGTGGCGTTGCTGTCTTCATAAGGTGCACCGACAGCGAGGATGTCTCCCGAGAGGGATACAGATGTACCAAAGTAATCACTTTCTTCGGTGTTGGAGGCTTTAACATACGCCTGCTGGCTCCAGGCAGTGCCCGTGCGCGTGAAGACATATACCGCGCCAGAGTAAATCGCAGAATTATCCGCCTGATTCCCATTCACACCGGTGGCGCTGCTGCTTTCATACGAAGCTGCAACTGCCAGAGTATCGCCTGAGAGTGACATACTGGGGTAGCCAAAGTAATCATATGTTTCGGTGTTGGAGGCTTTGATATACGCCTGCTGACTCCAGGTGCTGCCCGTGCGCGTAAAGACATAAACCGCGCCAGAATAAGGCGCGGAATTATTGGCCTGATTCCCGTTCACACCGGTGGCGCTGCTGGCTTCATACGATGAAGCAACCGCGAGTGTATCGCCTGAGAGCGCCATGGCAAAATAACCAAAGTAATCATATGTTTCGGTGTTGGAGGCTTTTACATACGCCTGCTGGCTCCAGGTAGTTCCAGTGCGCGTGAAGACATACACCGCGCCAGAGATCTTCTGCTGAATTATCGGCCTGATTCCCGTTTATGCCGGTGGCGTTGCTGTCTTCATAATAGGCCGCACTGCGATCGTATCACCTGAGACCTTCACGGGCAAGCCAAAATAATCTCCTGCATCAGTATTGGAGGCTTTGAGATAGGCCTGCTGGCTCCAGATGGTACCGCTGCGCGTGAATACATACACCGCACCTGCATTCTCGGCGGAGTTACTCAGCTGATTTCCATTTACCCCAGTGGCATTGCCATCTTCACCAGGTGCGCCAACCACAATGGTGTCACCTGAGATATCCACAGAAGAGCCAAAACTATCGTCCAAATTCGGGTTGGAGGCTTTGAGATAGGCCTGCTGGCTCCACACCCCATTGCTGCGGGTGAAAACATATACTGCGCCAGCACTAGAAGCAGAGTTATCAAGCTGATTCCCGTTCACACCCACCGCATTGCTGTCTTCAGAATAGGCTCCAATCACAAGCGTATCGCCGGAGAGTGCCATAGCTTGATAACCTAAGTAATCACTCGCCCCGGGGTTGGAGGCTTTCAGGTAGGCTTGCTGGGTATCGGGCGGGATGGATGCCTCCAGTGATGGGACGAGTGTGTAGATCTGCGCCCAATCTTCCGCGCTCATACTGATTGTTTCAGAAGTGGCCGCCACCGCTTTTTGTGCGGGCAGGGCACCAGTCAACAGGAACATCACGATCAAAAAGATGGAACCGATCTTGGCAATTGTTTTTCTACTAAACATATTGTCTCCTTTTGGGTGGGTTGATCTGGATAAAGTTTACCCAGTATTGTTCTTATTTTAGCACCCTTGTTTTTAAATGATCACCGTCAGAATTCATCCTTAAGTACTGTCCAGTCTCACATAATTAAGTGATGGATGAATCAAATAGAGCCATGAGAAAAATCTCATGGCTCTATTTGATCTACTTTATAACTTGATAATCAATTTCTTCGACATGCCTACGGCAGATTAAATGCCCTAACCAGGAAGACCGCCATCTGAGCGCGAGTAACCGAGTCGTTGGGACAGTAGTTGCCGCCGCCGCATCCGGCAGTGATGCCATCAGCCACCAGCTGCTTGATGAAAGCTGCTGCAAAGGCATCAGTGGCGACATCGTTGAAGCCGGTGCTGACTCCCACGGCGGGCGGAGTATAGCTGGAGCCGTTCTTGGCTTTCAAAAGGAAGACCGCCATCTGCGCGCGGGTGACTACGTTATCGGGGCAATAGTTACCGCCGCCACAACCGCCAGTGATGCCTTCGGCGGCCAGTTGTTTGATCCAGGCCGCAGCCCAATACTCTACTGCGACATCGCCGAAGCCAGTGTTGGCTCCCACCGCAGGCGGAGTGTAGCTTGACCCGTGAATTCCCTTCAATAGGAAGATCGCCATCTGTGCGCGAGTGACCGAGTTATCGGGACAGTAGATGCCCGTACCACAGCCGCCGGTGATGCCGGCATTGAATAGGCGTTCGATGTAACTGCTGGCCCAATAGGTTAGCGGGACATCTGCAAAGATGGGAATGTCATCAAATTCATACGCGCCGATATCACAGTTGCCCCCAACTGGGCGTATCGTACCTCGCTGGTCATCGATGGGACAGCCTGTATTCGTGCCGGTATTAATGGCGGGGGAACCCGTTTGAAGCGCATGCGTTAGTGTATTCCCGCCATTGTTTAGTAGCGCTCCAAGGAGGGGGTCTTGTCCAACAATATTGCCATTTACGCCATGGGTCAATCCGCAGGCATTGGTGCCATCTTCCATCAGGTTGTTGATGGAGGAATTCAATGAGGATGAGTTATTCACGCAATCGCCGCCGCCGAGGCTGTTGGCGATGATCGTATTTTTGAGGATAGGAGCGCTGCCATTGGTGTTTAACATTCCGCCGCCGCCGTTGGTCCCGGCAAGGTTGGCGCTGAAGGTGACGTTGGTAAGAACGGGGTCGCTGTTGTTGTTCAGCATTCCGCCGCCATAACTATTCTCAGCGCTGTTGCCGCTAAAAGTCACATTGGTAAGAATTGGATTGCTTTCATTGTTGTAAATGCCGCCGCCTCCCAGATAGAAATTGGCGCTGTTGCCGCTGAAGAAGGATGCGCTAATCGCCGGGTTGCTCAAGTTGTTGTAAATGCCGCCTCCCGCGGCGGTTGCGCTGTTGTTTATCAAGTTTGTCCTAAGCAGGGTGTAGGGATTTGTCTGATAGGAGTAAATTCCGCCGCCATACTTGGCGGTATTATCAGTGATTATCGAGTCTGTGAATGTTGTGGCTGCGGAAAGATACGCCCCGCCTCCCCGCCCATCGCCGCTATCGGCAGAGTTACCGGTGATGGTAACATTGTTGAGTGTGGTTGTGTCGAAACCGCCTACACCTAATCCACCGCCATACTCTGCTTTATTTGCATTGAGAAGCACATTGTTCAAAGTCAGATTGCCATAGTTCAAAATTCCTCCCCCAAAATTGTTTATCACAAGGCAGCTACCAGTGCAATTTCCATGCTGTATGGTTAAGTCGTTGATTATGACGTCTTGAGAATTACCGATGTAAAAGACGCGATTGAAGGCGGGCGAACAACCGCCTGGCGTGGTAATGGGATTGCAGTCGCTTGCCTGAATCACTGTGTTTGTGATCCCTCTGCCGGTAATGGTGACGGGCGAAAGGATTTCCAGTTGGGCGACAAACAGCGTAATGGTGTAATCATCCCAAAAGGTGATGACGTCCGCGCCGGAACCGGCCGGGCAGCCTTTGTAGGCGGTATCTGTATTGGCGGCAATCACTGCTTCATATAGCGAGCACAACGAGTTATCCTCTTCAATTTCCTGGTCAGTATTCACAACAATACTGCTTGCGTGTGCGGGGGAAACAAAGATTGGCGCGCTGAAAAAAGAGAGCAGCAGTGCCGATAATAAGATGTATCGAACAAAGTGTGAATTGGTTTTCATGGTAGCTCCTAAGTTTTTTGGCTTTCATTGGTCAGGTCAATCAGCAAACGGGAGTGGATGACAACTGGACACTTGACATTCATTCTTCGAGAAAAGCAGCGCGTTAATCGAGATTTTTCGATTCACAGGCGCAGCATCCGCCTCGAATGCCGTGGCTTTGGAATGCCACTCGTTATTGGACTTCAAAATCCAAGGTCCGTTCCAGGGCGCCATTCAGATAGACTTCCGCTTTATAGGTTCCAAGCGGCCATAGATCGTTGTTTGTCAGGTTGAACGGAATGATCCCGTCGCTGCCGGTCGTCTCGACCTGATCTATCAATAAATTCGGTTCCGTATCCTGGACATTGACGGCATACCAAACCACTTTGACCGTCGTATCGTCCGGGGCATTCGCCAATTGGACGATGCAATAGAAAATCTCGTTCTGGGCAAAGACGGTCGTCCGGCTTGCGCCCTGATCGTCACGCGCCATGAAAGCGTCGCTAATCCGGGCGGTGCTGGCGCTGAACTCTGCAAGCCAGGGGGACAGGACAACGGCTAGAACGGCAAAAGGACACGCAGTTTGTTTTGTTTCATTTCATTTCTCCTTTGGCAAAGGTTTTCATCGATTTTTTCGGTTCTATACCGCACTCGGGTGAAAATTGCGCTTTTTTGAGTGCGAGTATTATAAAAAACGCTTCTCTTATTGGGCATAGGTGAAGCATTCTGAGGCTTATCTTTATGGGTTTGCGTCGGTTGCAACCTCCTCTTCAGGTTGAGACGGGTGTGCCATATTGTTCTTAAGGAACTCCATCAGCGTCTCAAGGTTTGAAAAACCATTTCTCTCTCCAGTCATCGGGTTTTCGAGTGAGATCCGCCATTCTGAACTGGAACGCCAAACACGCAAGAGAAAGGTGGTTTGTTGGGACGGGAGGTTATTCATAAAAAAATAATACCAATGGGGTGTCAGGAAAACGTCAGGAGATTGTATAATTCGGGTAGTATAAGGAGCATGATGAAATGTTAAAGTTGTCCCTTTTGGGTGCCTTCCTGGCAAAATCAGGCGAAACTGATGTACAAGAATTTGAATCAGCAAAGGTGCGTGCTTTGCTGGCTTATTTAATGCTGGAATCTGAGAAACCCCACAGCCGTGAGCACCTTGCCGGGCTGTTTTGGGGAGACAGTGACGATGTCAAAGCTGCAAAAAATATGCGTCAAGGGCTCTCGAATTTACGAAAATCGATTCGGGATAATGACCCAGAAAAGCCATTTCTTCTCATCTCATCTGATGCCATTCAAGCAAATTTAAACAATCCCCATTTAATTTTGGACGCACATGCCTTCGAACGCTTGATATCCACTTGCGAAAGCCACCTCACCGTAATCTAAAGACTTGCACCGGCCTGCGCTTATCGGCTTGAACAGGCTGTTGAGTTATATCGGGGAGAATTGTTAGACGGCTTTGTCCTGAAAGACTCGGAATATTTTCAAGATTGGCTCGTTGCCAGGCGCGATTATTTTCACCAAAAGCATTAACGGTGCTGGAGCATTTGGCAGACTACCATCTCAAACGTCATGAATATCAAAAAGCCATCACGTATGCGCGCCGATTGGTATCCATGGATGAGTGGCGGGAAGAGTCGCACGTCCTGTTGATGCGTTTACTGTCGCAGGACTCACAGCGCAGCGCTGCTCTCAAACAGTATCAGAAATGCTGCCTTATTTTGCACGAAGAATTTGGCGTGGAGCCCCAGCCGGAGACCGTGCAGTTATATCAAAAAATTTTTGACAATCAATTTCCCGGCGAAGAGCAAAGCGTACCACTCAATAATCTGCCCTCATTTGGTACCACCTTTGTCGGGCGTCAGAAGGAAATTCTACAAACCATTGAGTATTTGCAAACAAAAAATCGCCGCATGGTAACGATCGTCGGTCCTGGTGGTGTTGGTAAAACCCGCCTTGCGTTGCACGTGGGGCAAGACCAACTTTTTGCCTTTAAGGATGGCGTTTATTGGATATCACTTGACGCTGTCGAAACTTCGAACGCTTTGCCAGGCAACATTGCCAATGCATTGGGAATTGAATTGCCTGCAAAGGGAGATGCACAAACGCATGTTCTGAATTTTCTCAGACACCGCGATATTTTGTTGATACTCGATAATTATGAACATTTGTTGCCTGAATCAAGTTTTATCACTACCTTGTTGAAACATGCCTCCGGGGTAAGTGTGCTGGTCACTTCGCGGGAAGCGCTTCATCTTCAAGTGGAATGGGTTGTTGAACTTTCCGGCTTGCCATTGATAGAAGAAAAAGAGGGTGAAATCCCCGCCGCTGTCCTTCTTTTGGAACAGCGCGCCCGGCGAATTGAACCCCAATTTCAGATTTCGACCAAAAAAGAATATCAAGAAGCGCTGCACCTGTGCGAGATCCTTGACGGTTTACCTTTGGGTATTGAGTTGGCAGCCAGCTTGCTCAAAAATTACACCAGCGCTGAAATTGCAGAGTTGATTTTGCAGGATATTAATATACTTTCTTCCACATTGCGAGATGTCCCCTTGCGTCACCGCAGCCTTTGGGTGGTGTTCGAGCATTCCTGGAACTTCTTGAAACAGGAAGAAATGCAGGCTCTTGCTTCCTTGGGAGTTTTTCCTGGTCGATTTAACGCGAAATCTGCGAAAGAAATCTGCATAATTCCCCCAGAATTACTGGAGGAATTATGCAGAAAATCGCTGGTTCGTCAGTTCGCCAAGGATATGTATGCTTTGCATCCATTATTGAGACAATATACCCGCAGGAAACAATCCTCCGCCGGTATTACTGAATCCGAAATAAACCAAAAATTCCAAACCTATTATGTAAACTGTGCCCAGAAATGGGAGCAAGATATGAAATCGGAGCGTGTTCAAAAAGCCCTTGATGATATTTCGCATGATTGGTTTAACTTGACTACCTGCTGGAATATGGCGCTAAGTGGAAAAGACTTTGAAAAGCTAAACATGCTAACCCCTCCCTTTTTCTGGTTTTTCGAAATCAAGGGAAAAATCTATGAAGGGGAAGCGTTGTTTCGGTCTGCCCTCGATGAAGTGCGGACACTTAATAAGGAAGATGAACAAGTAAGGAAATTTTATTATAGACTCATGACCTATTACGGCTGGTTGAGTTTCCGCCGGGGGCAGACAGATACCGCAGGAAGCAGCTTGGGTGAGGTTGTAGAACATGGGTTGGACAGCCTTAGCATTGCAGAGCAGGTGTTTGCAACAAATCACCTCGGAAGCGTTTATTATGAAACCGGACAAAAAACAAAGGCACACGAAATGCATCAAAAAGCAATACGCCTTTGTGAAAACAACCAAGTTTTATGGGAGGAGGCGCTTACCTATAATCATTATGGTTCAATGCTCAGTATGGATGGGAACCTCGACCTTGCTGCGCAGATTCTCCAAAATGGGTCGCGCATTGCCGAGGCTAATCAGTTTATTTGGATCACCGCGAGCATATTGAGCAACCTTGCTGTGCTGGCTTATTTTCAGCAGGATTATCAGACTGCGATCGACCTGTTTTTGCTTAGCAATGAAAAATCTGCCCAGTATGGCGATTTGCACCGTTCTCCCTCTGTCAATCATAACAATCTGGCAGAGTGCTACGCCATGCTTGGTCAATTGGATAAAGCCAGCAAACATCTTGAAGAGGCTCTGCGTCATTTCAGTGAATGTGGGAATGTCGTCTTTTTACCGTATGTATATAACACCCTGGCGGTCATTCACCTGCAAGCAAAAGAATACTCCGAAGCGCGGAAAGCGCTCAATGATGGAATAAAAAGCGCGGTGGAAAACCAAATGTATACCGTACTCAATAATTTGTTGATTGACAATGCAAAATACTTCTTGTTAACGGGTAGAAAGCAACAGGCAGCCAAGATCATTTATTACGTTGCCCAATCTCCGGATACCATCAAAGAAGGACAAGATAAAGCTGACCAGTTACTTAAAGAATTTGGAGAAGACCTGCACAAAGAAGTTGCATTGCTTGCCGGGCAAGCCCCACACAACAAGAGATATTGGATATTATCAAGCATTGAGTAATATCACGCTTTCGCCATAATTCAGAGAATGAAGGACTCAATCTGTTCGCAGAGAGCTATAATAAAACCGTTGTAAAATAAATCCCGCCAAAATAGGGGGATTTATTTTTTGAATGACCTGCTGTAACAGAAAAGCTGGTTTCTTCTACGGCAGATTAAATGCCCTGACCAGGAAGACCGCCATCTGCGCGCGGGTGACCGAGTCGTTGGGACAGTAGTTGCTATTGCCGCATCCGGCAGTGATGCCATCGGCCACCAGTTGTTTGATGAAGGCTGCGCCAAAGGCATCAGTGGCGACATCATTGAAGCCGGTGCTGACTCCCACGGCAGGCGGAGTATAGCCCGAGCCGTTCCTGGCTTTCAAAAGGAAGATCGCCATTTGCGCGCGGGGTAACGACATATCGGGACAATAGTTACCGCCGCCACAGCCGCCAGGAGTGCCTTCGGCTGCCAGTTGTTTGATCCAGGCTGCGGCCCAGTAATCGGTGGCAACATCGCCGAAGCCGGTGCTGACTCCTACGGCAGGCGGCGCATAGCTTGGAGCCATGGAATTCCTTTCAACAGGAAGATCGCCATTTGCGCGCGGGTGACCGGAGTTATCGGGACAGTAGATGTCCGTGCCAGCCGCCGGTGATGCCGGCGTTGGGAACAGGCGTTCGATGTAGCTGCCCGGCCCAATAGGTCACCGGGACATCGCTGAAGGTGGCAACTGTGGCTGCCTTGCTAACGGTATAGGTTTCACCACTGGTGAAACCTGCGAACAACGGATTACTAACTGCATCAATAATGCTGTTGTCATCCGGGACATTGAGGCGGATGGTGCCGCTGCCGCTGCCGGTGTTAACGCTGACAGTGTAGACACCGCCTGTGCCCGCTGAGTCCACCTGAGGCGGGAAGATACGCCGCTTGTCGTCAGGAGAAATCGCTTAAGTCTACGCCGATGACGGGTTCTGAGAAGGTGGTGGTGAAGTCTACGCTGGCGAGGTTGGGGTTGGCGCTGGCGCGAACACTTGATGAAACGATCGGGCGCTTTTCAGTGGTGTAGGTCTGCCCGGTGACGAGGCCTGCGTTTAAGGGATTACCGGCGGCATCGATGATGCTGTCGTCGTCGAGAACGTTGAGGCGGGATGGTGCCGCTGCCGCTGCCGGTGTTGACTGCGACAGTGTAAGACACTGCCAGTGCGCTGAGGTCCAGTTGACGGCGGCGGAAGATACGCCGCTTGTCGTCAGGGAGAAATCGCTTAAGTCCACTCGGTACGGGTTCTGAAAAGGTGACGGTGAGTCTACACTGGCGAGGTTGGTGGGGTTGGTGGATACACGGATTGAGGATGTGACAGGCAAAGTGTAGTCACTAAATTCATACGCGCCGATTTCGCAACGAGCACCAAGCGGGGGGTGAACTCCATTTTGCGGGTGTTATTCACGGGTGCGTTTGCACAGACGTTGTCATCGCCGGTAATAATGGCGGGGGGAGCCGCATTGAGTGGAAGTAGGCCGGAGAACCAGTCAACGAGCCGAGGCTGGGTCTACGCCGATGATGTTTCCATCCACGCCATTGGTTAATCCGCAGGCACCACTCCAGTGGATCCGATCAGGTTGTTATTGCCTGTGAGCGTACCTGTGAGTAAACTATACAGTCTACACCATTGATCGTGTTTGCGATGATGGTATTGTACATGCGTAGAACACCGTCTGGCTGACAAGCGCACTTTTGCTCCGCTAATGACTGGGGTGTTTCAAAAAAAGAGTGCTGTTGGTACTGTCATTCTGCCTGATAGTTGTAAATGGCGGAGCCTGACGGTCACCAGTAGAGGTATTGCCCGAGAAGGTACTATTCGCGATGACCATATCGCCAGACAGGTTATCTACAGCGCCAGAGCCGTATGCTGTGTTGGACAGGAAAGTACTATTTGTAATAACTACATACCCACTATTGTTGGCAAGACCACCGCCATAATTGTTGCCACCAGCATTCCCCCAAGAGACGGTCAGACCGTCGATCTTGAGATATGCTTTATTGCCTACAACAAACATGCTGTAGGCATTGTCGCCATCGATGGTGATGTCGCCGCCTCCAAGAATGGGTTAAAAGCCAAGGTTTTGGAAAGTCCTTGCAAATTTGCATTCAGCAGGATGCTGGTTGTGCCGAGGCTATTATGAAAGACGATAATATCGGGACCGCTGGCATTGCCAACGGCGCAGGCATCTGTGGCAATGTTGAGTTCGGCTGATTGCATGGCTTCTCGCAAGGAGCAATCACCATCAACGTTTAGCTCATCTGCATTCGTGATGACGGTGATGGTTGTGCTGGCAGGTTTGAAGCGTGCGATGTAATTTGCATTTGCGTTACCAGCCCAGTCGGTGAGCACCACCGGCGTAGATACTCTCGCCCGGACTGATGGCGATGGCATCGACCTGTCCTGGCCTCGTTATGGCGCCCAAAGCAGACCAGGTGCCGCCGCCGAATTTGGCGAGATGCCGATATCTGCACTGCCATCAACAGCCGGAAAATATCCACCTACAAATACATCTCCATCGATCAGCGCAATATCCTGATGTAACTAAATGGCAATCCACTGCCCAGAGGAGACCAGCTCTCCGCCGCTGAATTTGGCGATTCCGGATGGGTTCTGCAACCCGCCTGCGCTGGAAAAATCCCCACCGTACACATTCCGCCATTTACTGCAACCATAAGCAGTACCATCCACCCTGCACCCAAAGTGACCAGGTGGCGCCATCCCATTTGGCGATCCTGGATGTATCTACCACCCCGCCTGCACTGTAAATGTGCCCGCTAACGTACACATCTGTCCCGCTGAAGGCAATGGAATAAATATTTCCGTTCCGTGCCTGTCCCCAAAGCAGACCAGGTTCCTACCCGCCAGTAAGTTTTGCAATGTAATCTGCATTTGCGTCCCTCGCTGCATTGGTGAAATTCCCACCCACGTATATGTCGTCCCACTGCCGGCATGGCATAAACATCACCAATCAATGCCGGACCTACCGCAGACCAGTTTGTACCATCCCCATTTGGCGAAGCGATCTGCTTCGTCTATGCTCTCCTGCATTGTTGAAACTGCCAGCGACGTATAAATCAGTTCCGTTGGTGGCTAAGGTGAATACATAACTATTTAATGTTTGGTTCCCAAGGCAGACCAGGCAGTACCGTCCCATTTGGCGAGGTAATCTGTTTTGCTACACCACCCGCATCGGTGAATTCTCCAGCGGCGTATAAATCTTCCAACCATTACCATTCTGTTGACGCGTCCATTTAACCCTGCAGCCATTGAATCCCAGGTGTTTGGCGCTGCCAATGGCGAAAGACAGGGTCACGGCTTATGTCAAAGTCTTGGATGGCAAGTTCTGCCACGGTTCACTCCAGATCCGGGCGCCATTTGCATTTTCTGGCTGGTTACTTTCGGCACGCACGGGCGTGGAAAAGCTGCCGTGCCAAACAATGAAGTCAAGAGGGTGGAGAGGATCAACAGATTGAATAAAACTTTAATGAAGTCTCATATAATATTTCTCCTTAATTGGGCGAATGTGGAGATATTGTATGGGGATTATCTTGAATCTGCAATCAAACTTGTGTACTGAAATCCGGCACAAAAAACACGGCTTACCCGTGAAATATTAATTTCAGAGTGAGTCGTAATTTTGCGATAAGATGGAGGTCATTAAAAGAAAAAGCTTTGAGACTTTGCGGGTAACGTCAATAATGTGTATATGAATATTCACCGCAAAGGCGCAGAGTCCGCAGAGATTTTTAAAAGGTTTTCTCAGCTCTCCGCGACTTATTACCCTGGGGGCTGCGGTCAAAATTGCCGATTTAAATCAACCTGAGCTTATCCATTATTCACGTTGGTTAATTTTTCAGATACTTTCTAAAGGTCTTTTTGTTAATCAAGGTTTACGAAAGCGAAGCAGACCTTTTTTAAGTGTTATGCATATGATATAGAAAGATAAACAAAAAGCCAGATAATTGATGTTATCTGGCTTTTTGTTTTACTTGTACAAATGAATTAAGAGCTTGTAGACAACTCCGGTCATAAACTACGGTAGATTAAACGCTTCCTGGTCGAGGAAGACCGCCATCTGGGCACGGGTGACTGTCGTTGGGACAGAAGTTGCTGTTGCTGCAACCGGCGGTGATGTGCTGTCCGCCACGAGTTGTTTGAGTAGGCTGCGCCAAAGGCATTAGTAGCGACATCATTGGGAAGCCGAGTTGGTTCCCACAGCGGGCGGAGTATAGGCCCGGAACCGTTTTTTGGCTTCAAGAGGAAGATTGCTGTTTGCGTGCGTCGTGACGGTGGTATCGGGGCAGTAATGTGCCGCCGCCACAGCCGTTAAAAAGAAGCCTCGGCGGCCAGTTGTTGATCCATGCCGCAGCCCAATGAGTGGTGGCTAAGTCACCGAAACCGGTGCTGACTCCCACGGCGGGCGGTGCATAGTTTGAGCCATACATACCCTTCCAAAAGGAAGAGCCGCCATCTGAGCACGGTAACAGGTGCTATCGGGGCAGTAGCTCCCGCCCACAGCCGCTGGTGATGTCGGCGTTGGACAGGCGTTCGACATAGCGGCAAGGGCCCAACAGTCAATGGAACATCGGTAAAGGTTGAAAGTTGAGAGAGTCCACTGGGTGCAAGGTGATATCAGCAGTGAAGGTACAACTCGCGCCATATAAGCAGTACTCTTTAGAGCCATTATAGTTGTATCTAACCCGCGAAGTTGCGTAGCCGTGGGTGAAGGTGTTAAAGTGAGCGCAGCAGGTGCATTGTTGGTTACTCTTGAGGTGACATGCTCCCGGGAACCGCCAGCTGGCATTGAAGGTGACGGAAGGGATGGAGCAGCGGAGGTGGTAAAGTGAGGACGGCGTGCGTTGGTGGCACGTTTTAGGAGGCAGGCGTACCAACCACTGCGCGGACAATCAGGCGCATCTGGTGCTGAGGACAAACCCGAAAGATCTACAAGTAGCTCCGCCGGTCAAAACCAGTTGGGTCCGGAAAGGTTCGATCCGGTAAATCCAAAGTACGGTTGGACACAATACCGTAATCCCTTGCGCCGGTGCTGGCGTTCCAGTGGTATGGTCGGGGAGGTGGAAACATCAGTTGCATTGTTCGCAGGCGCTACGAGGGGTAAACGTCCCCCGGCGTGCCGTAGACAACCAGTTCAGCGCCATAGGATGTGCCGGTGGCATTGCATGGAAGGCGCGCACGTAGTACTTGGTGCCCGCTGTCAAAGACATTTCGCCGAGACCGATCATCAGCACCAGCAGAGGTGGTAGCACCTTTATCCACTTTGCGCCGTCGCTGATGGTGGGGTGCCGGTAGTGGTGCTGGTGGAAGACCAACGCCATAAGCGCCGACAGAGGCGGTAAAACTGCTAAGGGTTGCGCATTAATCTTACGCTGGTTTGAAGGTCCAATGGAACCTAAGCCAACCGTGGAGCTGAGAGAACGCCACGATATAGCAAGAGAGACTGGGCGGATCCTGTAACGCCTTGTCC
>NZ_JADJUO010000014.1:0-100743 GCF_016717045.1 Candidatus Villigracilis proximus
TCCTTCGTTCATGCGGAAGACGGGGCCGTTGCGCTCGAAAATGATATGGATATTTTCCTTTGCAATCAAATCGCTGTCTGATGCACCTAAATCCCAAAAGATAGAATACCTAGAATAATTAAGTGGGAAGGTCATGGGAAATCTCCAAACCATAGGATACCCCATGTCAAACTATTTGAATATCAAAAATATGATGTTTTTATTATGAAAATGCTGTAAAAAGGTCCAACCGCACCCGATACTCACTACCTATTCTCCAAAGCACGCAATAAAAGCATAAAAATAATGCTTCACTTCATCCGTCTAAATACTGGTATATAGCCCACCTTCAACCGGCTCTTTCAGTTCATGCCACCTAGTTTATTGGAAAAAATATATCGTTTCGATGTGTATCAAAAGAAGATATGCTGGTGGGTTTGGGTTTAACTTAAATATCGTTCTCTCTGATCGTGGGATTCATACAATAGCCCGATAGTGGAACTCGCGGTGCGTAACTGTTTTTCGCCTTTTTTTGCTCGAAAATTGGCAAAAAGACAACAAAAAACCGCCTTTTTAGGGTGGTTTTTTCATTAATTCTTGGCGGTCCCGACGGGGATAGAAATCACAATTAGTCTCTATATTCAGTCACGAATGATAAAATCTTGTCTGTTGTAGGTTTTTTACGCACATAATGCAATGAGTTACAATTGAGTTTGAGATATGCCTTCACAATCACCTTGTTCTCCCTAAACGAGCATGTAAAAAGTGTCGTATTGTGTGTATCCCTGCCCCCAAGGGTTCATATCCCCTATTTGATCAACTAGACCATATCTACGATGGGGCGTAATTGTTTTTAGGTAATTGTTTTTTGGATATTTATCCTGGACTTCTTCTATCAACACAACGGAGAGACTTATTAGCCACAGCAACTAAAATTTAGCACCTGAAAATCCGTTATTTAGCCAGACAGGTACCGTTGCCAATTTTCGCCTTATAACCGCAATCAGATCTGTCCAGCGTGGCATATATCATGTATCGGGTATAAGTAACCATATACAATAATGCCTCAATAAAAATCTCAACTTTTATTCTGCTCCATAAGATTAACCCCTCTTAGTTTCAGTCAAAATTCAACCACCTCAATATCTACGAGTAAAGTAAAATCATTATAGACAACAAAATCTATAACACGAGATGGCTATGAAATCCTTTCGAAAAGAACTCTGGTTTAACCTCCCCACCCGGCTTGGCTTTGTAAACATTACCCCTCAAGTAGAGGCCTGCCTTCAAGAAAGTGGAATTATGGAGGGCATTTCTCTGATTTCCGCGATGCATATAACCGCTTCTGTTTTCATCAACGACGATGAATCGGGGCTACATCAAGATTACGAACACTGGCTGGAGGAGCTTGCCCCTCATGAACCAACAAGTCATTACAAGCATAACCAGACAGGTGAAGATAATGCAGACGCTCATCTCAAACGCCAAATTATGGGTCGTGAGGTAGTCGTTGCCGTCACTGATGGCAAACTTGACTTTGGTCCTTGGGAGCAGATTTTCTATGGTGAATTTGATGGACGGCGTCGAAGCGTGTTCTAATCAAGATCATCGGAGAATAAAAAGTCTCCCTGGCTTACGCTAGAAGGACTCGGTTCAACATATCTATCTTTATTCTTTTCGGCGAACATTTATGAATGAGAATTCAGTTTTGATAGGAGTAAAACTAGGTTTGGTGAAATCTCAAAGTGGTAATTGTGACGGACTGGTGAATGCCATGCATATCACCGCTTCGGTCTTCATCAACGATGACGAATCGGGGCTGCATCACGATTACGAGAAATGGCTGGAGAAACTTGCACCGCATGAGCCGGTCGGTCAGTATCGTCACAATGACACGGGTGAAGATAACGCCGATGCGCACATAAAACGTCAGATCATGGGGCGCGAAGTGACCGTGGCCGTGACAAATGGTCAACTTGATTTTGGCACCTGGGAACAAATCTTTTACGGCGAGTTCGATGGGAAAAGAAAGAAAAGAGTACTGGTAAAAATTATCGGGGAGTGACCTTATTTAACAAGTTGTTAATAGTGTGTATTTCTTTTCGTGTATAGTTGCGTACGGAAAATAAAATGCATACACCAAAAATCAACTGGTTTCTATTTGTCCTTTTTTCGGTGGCAGCAGTCGGGGTGTTAATTGCCGCCATGATCTCCCCTTCAATCCGCACTCTCGCTTATGCACCGCTGCGCGAAGCAATCATGCCGCCGCCGGAACCGATCGTGGTTTCCATACTCTACTCCACAGAGAAGGAAGCCTGGCTGAACGAAGCAATCATTAATTTTGAAAACACCAACGCAGCGATTGACGGCCACCCTATAAAAATTGAACTCGAAAAAATGGGGTCTTGGGAAATCACAGCCGCTGTCTTGGATGGCACACACAAGCCTGTGATTATCAGCCCGGCGAGTTCGCTGCAAATCGCAGCTTTTCAAGATGCATCCACTTTACAATTTGGCACTTCGCTTGTTAACCCCGCTGACTCATCAATCTGTCGTCCGGTGGTTACAACGCCGCTCGTATTGGTTGCGTGGAAGGAACGCGCGGATGTACTTTGGGGCAGTCAGCCTGGAAAGTCAATATGGCGAGACCTGCACGATGCCCTGACCGATCCACAAGGCTGGGCGGCGTACAATCATCCAGAATGGGGATATGTAAAATTTGGACATACCGACCCGCTAAAATCCAACAGCGGATTTATGACCATCCTTTTGATGACCTACGGCTATCACAACAAGACCTCTGACTTAAACGCATCTGACATTCTTTCCAATGATAAATACCAGACCTGGTTTTGGAAACTGAAGCATCCATTGGACAGTTTGAATACAGCACCGGCCCTTTGATGGAAAAATGGTTGTGTACGGGCCAAGCACATTTGATATTGTTGCGGTATACGAAGCGACCGCCATTGAACAGGCCGAAAATGCCGTTGGCCGATATGGCGAACTGCGCGTGTATTATCCGCCAGCAACTTTATTGAGCGATCATCCATTCTGTGTGCTTAATGCAGATTGGGTCACACCACAACAAACTCAGGCTGCAAAACTATTCATGGATTATTTAACAAGTAAACCGGCGCAGGAACTGGCTCTGCTGAAATATGGTTTCCGGCCTGTAGACTCTTCCATTCCGCTCGAACAGACTGGATCACCTTTTGACCAGTACGCCGCAAACGGTTTTCGCGCGGATATTTCCGGCATCCCTGATGTGGAAATCCCGGCAGGGAATGTGTTAAATACTTTGAGGGATTTTTGGTCTCGAAATGTAAGCAGATAAACGAAAAGCTTTTTGAGGAAGAATAAAAATGAAACTTCGCATATTATCCATTTTGATAATTCTTTCGCTGCTTTTAAGCGCGTGCGGCGCAATACAGGAATTCATTCCCGGCGAAAAAATAACAGTCAGCATTGTATATGGTTCTGAAAAGAAAGAGTGGCTTGAGCCGCTGGTGCAGCAATACAATGATGCGCGAAACGAAACGTCAGATGGGAAAATCATTGTCGTGGAAGCAACAGCCATGGGGTCGATTGAATCGGTACGGGGCATCATCGATGGCACGCTCCAACCCACAGTCTGGAGTCCCGCTTCATCGGTTTATATTCCGGTTGCAAATTCAGAATGGAAAAAGGCCCATGCCGATGACCTGGTCACTGGTTCGCCCAATGATCTGGTATTAAGCCCGGTAGTGATCGCGATGTGGCGACCGATGGCTCAGGCCCTGGGCTGGCCCGATAAAGCATTAGGCTGGCAGGACATCGCGCAAGTAGCAACCTCTGAAGAGGGTTGGGCAGCTTACGAACATCCTGAATGGGGAATTTTCAAATTCGGGCATACACATCCCTCTTATAGCAATAGCGGTATTGTTTCGATTATCGCAGAAACATATGCCGGACTGGGAAAACAACGCGGCCTGACCGAAAACGATCTGAAATCTCCCGAGCTAAAAGAATTCATGACCAATGTGGAAAGCAGTGTGATCCATTATGGAACCAGCACCGGCTTCTTCGGCGAGCGTATGTTTGAACGCGGACCGTCTTATTTAAGCGCGGCGGTATTATACGAAAATCTGATCGTAGCGCAGGAAACAAAACGAATAAGCGGTCAATCTTCGCAAATTCCAGTGGTTGCCATTTATCCAAAGGAAGGCACGTTCTGGTCGAATCATCCTTACGCAATATTGAATGCGGTCTGGGTTACGCCCGCGCAAAAAGAAGCGGCTCAATTATTTGAAACCTTCCTGCTTGATAAACCGCAGCAATTAAAAGCGCTTGAATATGGGTTCCGCCCCGCAGACCCATCCATCCCGTTAACTTCGCCGCTCAATGCCGAACATGGAATTGATATTACCCAGCCGCAAACCATCCTGGAAGTTCCCAGCGCATCGGTTATTGAAGGGATTCAATCCTTATGGCATGAAACGAAAAAGCCGGTTGACCTGATCGTCGTCATGGATATTTCTGGCAGTATGCGCGGTGATAAGATCACATCTGCGCGCGACCCTCACCCCGCTGACACCCATCGGCGAGAAACGCCAACAGGTACTTGATAGTGTTTCCGGGATATTCGAGCAAAACAACACCAGTTTATATGATGCCACGCTTCATGCCTATGAAGATATGCAAACCGAGGGCAACCCTAGTCACATCCGCGCCATTGTGGTCTTGAGCGATGGAGACGATACCGTATCTGTCGCAACGCTCGATCAGGTAATTGCCCGTATCACCGGCTCGGAAAATGAAGGTGGAAACGCCATCAAGGTATTTACCATCGCCTTTGGAGAAGATGCGGATTCGGATATTCTAAAAAGCATCGCGGAACCAAGCGGCGGCAAACAATATGACAGTCTGCCTGAAACCATTCAAAAAATCTACGATGAAATATCAACCTTCTTCTAACTCAATATGACAAACCGCCCGCCTCTTCTTACCTCGATCCTGCATCCGCTTAATCTATCCATGCTTGCGCTGACGGTTGCCGCCGGCCTGTGTTCAGCCTGGTGGCTGGCTCCTGTTGGTTTTATTTTCTGGTTAATCATGGTTGGTATCGTTGCGCGTGATCCCGGCCTGCAAATTTCATTCACACGTCAATCGCGCGAACCATTGGCGCAGCGCTTTCAAAATAGATTTGACCGCCTTGACCGCGCCCGCATTTCCATTTTCAACTCATTGCAGGGTGTTCCACCGTCTTTTCGTAGAACTGTCCAGCCCATTCAGGACACCCTGGATGATCTCACAGAACATGCCTATCAACTCTGTTTAAACATGACAGCGCTTGAAAATAATTTTGCAGTCCAGCAGATCGCCAATAATTTCGATGATGAAATTGAGAACATGCAGGAAAATATCCGTAAAGCAGCGGATACTTCTGGGAAAAAAGAGTATGAAGAAACGCTCAAGTCACTGCAAGAGCGTAAGATTCAAATGAAAAATATCAGTTCCCTGCTTTCGCGCTTTGAAGCGCAATTGACAGGCACAAACAATGCTGTGGATAGTGTAGTGACCGGGATTGCCGGTTTAAAAGGCCGGGATACAAAACAGGTTGCTGTGAAGATCCCACCGCTGCTGCAAGTTCTGCAGACTGAACAAATGGAACTGCAACAATTCGACGCAGAGTTGGAAAAAACATCACTGATCTAAATATAACTATTCCGGCCATGACAACAAAAGCGGGAAACAGAATTGAGCGGCTTAATGACTCCCTTGTTTTTGAACTAACCAAAGCGATGGCATTGCCGCAAACAAAGAGCGCAGATCCTGACCCATCTGTTATTTAACAGGGCCACACTTCGTTTTTCAGAAATCATCCTTGGATTTGATCGTGAAGTTGAACAACGCGGCGCAATGGCCGGTGCGCGCTGGCTGCTGCCATATTTCACCGCAGGCTACAAAGCAAGCGGCACGGAAATAATTCCAGAAAAAGGCCCGTTGATCATTGCATCCAATCATCCTGCATCTTATGATGCGATTGCGATCACTGCTCATATCTCCCGGCCAGATTACAAGATTATCATCGGCGAGATTCCGCCTTATCACTATCTGCCGCATGTTAGTCAGCACGCCATTTTCTCACCCAATGTAAAAAACACATTCGGGCGGATGCAAACTGTCCGCAATGCGATTCGGCATCTAAAAAATGACGGCGCATTGTTGATTTTTCCGCGCGGCGGCATTGAGCCTGACCCGGCCTTCATGCCAAACCCCGATGCAGAATTTAACAAGTGGTCGCGCAGTCTTGAGATTTTTATGCGAAGTGTCCCACAGACTCAAGTGCTTATCACCTCAGTCAGCGGTGTCATCTCAGAAAGAATCATGCGGCATCCCATTACCCGCCTGCAAAAATCCCGCCCGGATAAACAACGACTGGCCTTCATGTATCAAATGATCCGCCAGATACAAAGCGGCAAAGAGTTGTTCGGATTGACCCCACGTGTTACATTTGGAGAGTTACTAACCAGCGCCAACTCTAAAAATGTTTTAACCGAAGTTGAGCGTTCCGCAAGATATACACTTGCAAAACATTTATCGTTATTTCATTCATAAACCAAAGGAGTCAATCATGCGTTTACAAAACAAGACCATCGTTACCCTGATCGCTGAAGGCGTGGAAGACCTTGAATATTATGTTCCATTGATGCGCTTACAGGAAGAAGGCGCAAAAGTTTTATCAGCAGGCATGGATTTAAAACCCGTCAAAGGTAAGAATGGATTGGTCATCACACCTGATGTCACTATTGAGTCACTCAAGGCAGATGATATCTACGGTTTGATCCTGCCCGGCGGCTGGGCGCCCGATAAGATCCGCAGGTATGATGTGGTGAAGAATCTGGTAAGGGAAATAAATAATGCCAACAAGATCATTGGCATTATTTGTCACGGCGGATCGATCGCCATCTCTGCGGGCATCATCAAGCAAGGTCAACGCGCTACGGGCTCAGTTGGCATTAAAGATGACCTCGTCAATGCCGGCGCTGTTTGGGCGGATGAAGCTGCCTTTCGTGAGGGCAATCAGGTTTGGGGGCGGGTTGTGGCGGATATTCCTGATTTCAATCGCGAGCTGGTTAAGGCTTTAGTCGAAGGATAAAGGTTGTTGTTTCATCGTTGAAGGGATGGGGATTTCCAGCAGACTCAGGATCGTTGGGGCGATCTGCAAATGGGAAACGATTTGACCGGTATCGCCTCTTCCTTTAACGTTGGGCTGGATCACAAAAAATGGGACGGTTCGCTGCTCGGAGGCTGCTCCGCCATGCGAACCGTCTTTGTTGATGCCGTGGTCGCCGGTGACAAAAACAGTATAACCAAGTGCAGTCCATTCTTGAATTAAAGGAGCAAGCCACATATCCTGACGAGTAGCATGGTTACGATATTCCTTTGTGTCGGAGCCAAAGGTCTCACCGTGATAATCCATGCCCATTGGGTGGAGTAATAAATAATCAGGGGAAAATCTGCGCACAAGAGATGCGGCGCTTGCAAATAACTCTTTATCAGGATATTCATCTTCAGTGTAAAAACGTCCGTGCTGAATGTTTAAGGAAACATCATCTGTTTCTTTGTCATTAATCATGTTATACGGTGCATGGTTATATAACTCGGAATACCAGTAATATGCCGCAGCCGCTGTGACCTTTCCAGCAGCCTTCACCGCTTGAAAAACATTCGGCTGGTCTGAAAGCCTGACAATGGAATTGGCAACAATTCCATGCTCGCTGGATGGCAGGCCGGTGTGAATGGTCTCGTACATCGGGCGCGACATACTCGGCAATTCGCCAATGATCTTGTAAAGGGAGGATTTTTTACTTTCAACCAGATGCATTAAATATCCCATGTTATCAACAGCAACATCGTAACGCAATGCATCAGAGAGAACGAGAATTACTTTATTCATTATTCCTCTTAAAAAATCACAGGGGCGGCTCTATAATGAGCCGCCCCTGTGATTGATTCAATAAACTAACAGTAGATTACTCATCCAAAACCAGAACGGCTTCGCGGGAACAGGTCACCTGCTCCACAGACCCGATCTTTGGAAGCTCAAGAAACGGATTGTTGAACGTATCCATGTTGAACTTGGTGCTGCCGATCTTCACTTTAATGCGAACCACTGAACCGAGGAAGGTAACATTTTCAATGACCGCATCCACTACATTCGCTTTCTTCTGTTCTGAGGCAAAGCTTAAGCGTTCGGGGCGGATGGCAACCCGAACCTTATCGCCTTTCTTGCGTTCCTTCAAATCCACAGCAGACTCAAATTGCCCGCCGTCGATTGAAACCGTGCCTTTGGCAGGGTCTACTACTTCAGCGGAGGCATTGTTCAATGTTCCCACAAAGTTGGCGGAGAATACAGTGGTTGGGAAATTATAAATTTCAAAGGGAGTGCCTACCTGTTCCATTTCACCCATGTTCATCACGACGATGCGATCTGAAAGCGAGCGCCTCTTCCTGATCGTGAGTCACATAGATGGCAGTGATGCCAAGTTTTTGTTGAATGCTGCGGATTTCGGCGCGCAAGGAAATGCGAATCTTTGCATCCAAAGCGGAAAGCGGCTCATCGAGAAGCAAAACTTCGGGTCGAATGGCCAGCGCACGGGCCAGAGCGACGCGCTGCATTTGTCCTCCAGAAAGCTGATAAGGGTAACTATCCGCTTTCTTTTCAAGGTTGATGATGGATAGCATTTCCTTTACACGATCCTGGACATCTGCTTCTTTTTCTTTTCGAATACGCAAACCAAACCCGATATTCTGTGCCACAGTCATGTTGGGGAAAAGTGCATAAGACTGAAACACCATGCCTACATTACGCTGACTTGGAGCCTTATTGGTGATATCAACACCATCAATCGAGATTACGCCTGTTGTTGGGATTTCAAACCCTGCGATCATCCGCAAAGTCGTTGTCTTTCCACAGCCGGAAGGACCGAGAAAGGAAACAAACTCGCCTTTTTTACATCAAGGTTGAAATCATTAACCGCTGTGAAATCGCCGAAATGTTTGGAAACTTTTTTTAGCGCCAAATGTGTCATGTCAATTCTCCATCAAAGATTTAATGCGTCCCTGCAGCTTGCCCCTGTCCGCCTGTAAACAATTGAATCAGCCCCATTGCAACCCAGGTAAGAAGGAAACTGGCAAAAGAAAGCGCAGCAGGTTCATACGCACGATGCTGACCAAGCAAGAACAAATAAGGGCCAAAAGCAGGCACACCCAGAAAGGAAGCCAGAGTTACTTCGCCAACCACAATGGCAAATGTAAGTAACGCGCCGCTCAACAACGCTGAACGGATATTAGGCAGGATCACACGCATAATGATGGTAAACCAGCTTGCGCCGAGACTCTGCGCAGCTTCGGTAAGAGTCCGCACATCCACGGTACGCATACCGGTATCCACGGAACGGTACATGTAGGGCAGACCTAAAACCACATATCCGGCAACGATCAAAATATCGGTACCTACTTCAAAAGTCGTAAGTGGTTGTATTATCGTAATATTTGTAAATGGAATATTGACGGGGGAACTATAAATGCGGATCAAACCAAAAACAAGGATGATCGCGGGGACAACAAAAGGCAAAAGTGTAATGAACTCAACGATGCGGCGAGCTTCAGGCAAACGCAGTCGAATCCAATATGCGGTCGGTACGATCAGGATAATACTGGCAATGATCGTCATTAATGCAGGCATATTTGAGTAAAGGAAAGTTTTCAGAAAATCAGGATCTTCAAACGCTCTGGTATACGCCTTAAAGCCAATTACATCGCGTTCCATGCGGAGTGAAAAGTTAAGAGTTGCGTACAACGGCAAAATAAAATAGAGCGCGCCCAATATAAACCAGAACCAACTCCAAAAGGGAATTTGGCGAATTCGATTGAGTATTTTCATCGCAGCCACCTTTCTGATCTTTTCTGAAGCCAGGAATACCCCAGCAATGAGATCGCCATAATAACCACCATGCCTACAGCCATTGCATAACCCAACCCTGGATTATGGAGAACATCGCCTCTTATCTGCGCTCCGATCTGAATCGTGATAATACCAAGCCTGCCGCCTGTAAGAGCATAAGCAGTGGCATATGCGCCAAAAGCATTCCCGAACAACAAGATCATGGAGCCAAGAATGGATGGGAGCAAAACTGGAAATGCAATTCTAAGCCAATACTGCGTGGTGCTTGCGCCAAGGTTTTCAGCGGCTTCGCGCCATTCACGTTTCAATCCATCCAAAGCAGGAGCCATAATTAGCACCATAAGTGGAAATTGAAAATACATGTATGTAAGACTCAGTCCCCAGAAACTATATAAGTCAAAATCTGTCTGTTTGTATAAATTAACCCCGAAAATACTTTCAAGAAGGGCTGTCACAAAACCTGTACGTCCAAGCGTGGCAATAAAAGCAAAAGCAAGTGGAACACCCGCAAAGTTGGAAGCAACACCTGAGAATGTGATCAACACAGAACGTAACGGCTTCGGAAGCCCGCCCACCGTCACAGTATATGCAAGTAAAAAACCAAAAATACCGCCGCCAAGAGCGGTAACCGCGCTGATGCGAATACTCAACCAGTATGCATCAAGGATAAATTTTTCCTGAAACAATTGAAGGATATTTGCGAATGTGAACTGTCCTTCTTCATTCGTAAAACTTCCAATGAACAAACGAAAAGAAGGCAACACAAGAAAAAGAATTGCAAAAAGGAAAAATGGCGCGACACCAAGCCATTTTTTCCAATCGGAGAAAGGGGGTGAAACTTTTGGATTAAAAGCAGTTTGCGCCATAATTTAATTACCTCAACTTGCCATGGTACTGCATAATTTACCAAACCAAAACTTCATTTTGCCCGTATTTTCACATCTGAAAATTTAAAAATACAATGAGCAGTGCCTCTTGCTGTGGCGAGACCCCGCCAAATGGCAGGGTCTCGCATTATTACTTCAAAATCTTTTCTTACGGGGCGGCCTGTACATCAGCACCAACGGCTGAGTCCCATTTGGTTGTGATCAGTTCTTTGGCAACATTGAGCTGGTCAAGAGTTGGGAATACTGCGCCGGATACATCGGGCAATTTGGCAAGTAATTCAGCAGGGATGACACCACGGGCGCGCAAATCAGCTTCGCGGATCGGATGGCAATAACCTTCCATCCATAGCAGTTGACCTTCGTCCGAGTACAGGAATTCCATCCACAGTTTGGCGTTTTCAGGATGTGGCGCGTAAGCGCTAATAGCCTGAACATATACACCAGCGAAACGGCCAGTGGCAGGGATAACCACCTCAGCGGCAGGATTTCCTTCAAAGGAATCTATGGCAGCAAGGGCGTTATAGTCCCATGTAATGCGGACTGCGGTTTCGCCGGTAGCAACCAAACCGTTATTGGCGATCAATGGAACGAGATTTCCAGCGGTATTCATTTCAGCAAAATAATCAAGACCGGGCTGTGCATTATCAAGTGAACCACCGTTCGCAAGAGCAGCGGCATGGACAGTTTGAATAGCCTGGTTTGAAGTGCGGGGATCGCCAGACATTGCAACCTGACCATTGTATTTAGGATCAAGCAAGTCGGCCCAATCCTGAGGAACATCAGGCTGAACGTCTGTGTTTACAAGGAAAGACAACACGCCGTAGTAATCGCCATACCAGTATCCTTCCGGATCCTTGGCATCGTCAGGGATCGAATCCCAGGTGGAGACTTTGTAAGGTTGAATAAGTCCTTCAGCCTTGGAAGATTCACCGAACGCGAAACCTACGTCAATCACATCAGGGGCCTGAGGACCTTTGTTTTCCTTGTTGGCTTTAATGGCTTCAATCTCATCGCCTGAGCCAGCATCCGGATTCAATTCGTTGACTGTAATGTTGGGATATTTGGCTTTGAACGCATCAATGACGCCGCCATAATTACACCAATCATGCGGCAAAGCAATAACGTTCAATTCAGTTTCAGCAGAAGCGGCGGGGGCACCACCACAGGCAGACAACAGGGTTGCTGCAATTACGAACAGGGCGAGCAAATGGTAAGCAAAGTTTTTAGTACGCATTCTTTTTCTCTCTCCTATATGGTTTTTGTTTGATTGGACAAACGGAACACATTCCATAAACAGTATCTCTTCCTGACACCTCCAATCTATTAACAAATCGTTAATATTGTAGCATTATCAATATTCAAAGTCAAACATATCCAACTTCGAATTGATTGATCAAAATAACATTCCGCAGGTTTCATCGATTCACAAGAAATATCAACCAGTAAATTCCTGCAGAAAATAAAGCGCTGGCAGGGATCGTAATGATCCACGCGATGAGAATATCACCGGCAACTCCCCAGCGGACTTTCCCAAACCGTTCAGACGCACCGACACCTATGATTGCCGAACTAACAACCTGAGTGGTGCTGACGGGAAGACCGATCAACGACGCCGTCAAAATAACGAACGCCGAAGTCAACTGTGTCGCAAAACTATGCACCGGGCGGATCTTGTAAAACTTACCGCCCAGCGTACGGATCAATCTCCAGCCGCCAGTGCAGTGCCCAGCGCCATGGTTGAAGCGCTTAGCAAAATCACCCAAAACGGGATGTCGAAATCACTTAATTGTCCGCCGATGATCAAACTCAATGTAATAATACCCATTGTCTTTTGCGCATCATTTGTACCGTGACTAAAAGCAAGGCCAATTGCAGTAAAAAATTGACCATTTTTAAATAAATCATTGATGCGCGGCGTCGCATGTTTTGAGAGAAAATAGATAACCCTTAAAACAATGAACCCAATGACAAATCCGATCAGAGGCGAAACAAACAAGGCGATCAACACTTTATAAAGCCCTTGTACCTTAATCACATTCAATCCAACAGATACAAAGACAGCGCCCACCAATCCTCCGATCAAAGCATGAGACGAACTGCTCGGAATCCCAAAGAACCAGGTGATCAAATTCCAAATTACAGCGCCCATCAAACAGGCGATCAATGCCTCAAGTGTGAGAAGATGCGAATCGACAACATCGCTTCCAATTGTCTTGGCAACCGTCACGCCAAATAAAAAAGGTCCAAAAAACTCAGCGACGGCGGTCATCCCAAGTGCAACTTGAGGACGAAAGGCTCTTGAAGAGATCATGGTCGCCACAATGTTGCTCGAATCGCGCATACCATTAAGAAATTCAAAGATCAACGCCAGAATAATAACAAGGATCAGTTGAGGAGACATTAACACCTTGTTAAGTTTTCTTTACAACGATATCTGCAATTGTGTTCGCGGCTTCATCGCCGCGGTCTGCCGCATTGGATAAATGACGATACACTTCACGCATCTTCAACATCTCAACCACATGATGAATATCCTCGGGCCCGCTGAACAGATCGGCTACCGCTTCACGATAGACGGCCTCCACACGATTCTCCAGGGCTTTGGCGCGCTGGGCGTGATCCGTGGCGACATTCGGATGATTCGGAAGGCGCTGCACTGCGTGCCAAATTTCATACGCTGCATCTTTTAGTAAATTTGCCATTCTCAACATATACGGTGTGGACTTTACATTAAGAATAACCATTTCCATCACTGTACTGTCAGCATAATCAATCACATCATCAATGGAACGGGACAGAGAGAATATATCCTCGCGGTCAAACGGCGTGACAAATGTACGGTTTAATTCATCGATCAAAATACGCCGTACTTCATCTGCTTCTTTTTCCTTAATGGACAACTCTTCAGCAACTTCTGAATCAAGTGTCTCCAAATATTTAACAAGCAGTCGTAATGCTTCATAGGTAATCGAAGCCTGCTGTTCGATTAATTTTTGAAACACATCTTCCCTGCGCTTAAAAAACCTTAACATAAAATCTCCAATTTGATTTAAAACCTATTCTATCGGCTTCAACTCACCCGACACCATACCAGGAAATTCAGCACGAAGTTTCCCTTCAATTTCAGGGGAGAGAAGTGAATCTGTATGGGTCGTCATGATCTCTTTCACGCGTTTCATCGCACGCGCTTGAATATCCATTGAGCCCTTCTTGACCCAGGCCGTACGCGCATCACGGTCTGCCAGTTTGGTCATAACCGCTTCGGTCTTCATACGGCTGATCGTGTGCTTGGCAACGATAAACGAGCCGCCCGGCCCGACCTGTTTAATAAGATCGAGCGCCAGGTCTTCCGGCCCAAACGATATGCCGTGTTTGACGCGCTTCATCATCTGCGCAACTTCATCGTCGATCACTGCCTTTGCAAAATCAAAGGTCTTCAATGCGTCGATCAAACCGCCGATATTGAACATATCCATACCGCCCAATACGCCGCCCATACCAGACATACCCGTTTCATATCCTGCCTGCGCATCGTTTATCTTGGCATTTGTCAGACCTATATAACCGCCGCAAGGCACATTATAAAAACGGGACATTTGCGCGAAAGCCATATGCAGCATACCGCACTCAATCGCGCCAGATGTATACGCGCCCGAACGCATATCTGCAACAGTAGCCAATGTGGCGTAGATCGTGGGCGTGCCTTCCTTCACCATTTGCATCAAAACTGCAGTGGCAAGAAATTCAGCATTGCCCTGCGCCAACGTCCCTGCCATCGACATGGGCGAAGTAAGCCCCGCATTTGGCACAATGGTCGGGTATACAGGCAAACCTTCCGCTGCAAAATACATTACATTTTCAGTGGAGAGATTATCCATTGATAACGGCGAAACGGTCGGGCAGTAATGATGCGTCAGGAATGGATGTTCCTTATATGCCTCTTCTCCACCGGCAACAATATACGCCATTCGCATCATGGAAAGCGTATCTTTGTGATCGGTAGTGGTAGCACGGATCGGTTTGAGACAATACTTGAGAGCAGGATACAGTCTCGAGATTGTGAATTGATCCGCCGGCGCGTCATCCGCCAAAGTGGAAATGGAGAACATGTCGTAGCCTGGAAGTTCATTGATCAGATGCGCAATCCGCGCGATATCACCCGACTCAGCGCGTCTTTCCTGACCTGTAACCGGGTCGATAATATCTGGAGCAGAACTCGCCGTTACAATGACCGGGCTATCCCGTGGAATCGTTTTATCAAATTTGGGATCACGTGCGTAAAAGGTAAAGGTGGGCGGAACCATCTTGCGGTATTTTTCCACGATCTCACGCGGAAGTTTAACCCGCTCGTCCACCACAATACAGCCATGTTGTTTAAATATTTCACGTGCAGGTTCATAACGAACCTTTAAACCAACCTCCTCAAGAATTTCAAGCGAGGCATCATGAATTTGTTGTACCTGTTCCTGGGTAAGAAGTTCTGCAAATGACATGGTTCACATCCTTTTATTAATAAATTCCCTGCACTCTCCGCCACACATGATGACGGCAAGATGCGGGCGGAGTTATCCTACCAATGATTTTTTGATCTTTTTTCTGTGCTGGGTTTTCTTTTTTCTGTGCTGGGTTTTCTTTTTTCTGTGCTGGGTTTTCTTTTTTCTGTGCTGGGTTTTCTTTTTTAGCATTAATTTTTCCGCAAGTTTTTTACCTTCTGTCATCAGCGGACTTTGCTGTGCCTGCGAGATCAACTTGTCAATTTCAAAGAAGCGATTGTCACGATAGACCATACGGTCAACGCGCAATGTGGCAGCCAGCGCCTTAATATCTTTTACGGGAAACATTTTCAAACCCGAACGTGTGACCTTCATCGAAGCTGCAGCGATCGCAAAGCGGACAGAATCTTCCAAACTCCATTTTTTCAGATAGGCATAAATAAAACCTGATGAAAATGTTGCGCCCGCACCCGAGCCGTCTACAGCCTTAACCTTCGGCGCATGAATGCGGACAATCTCATCATCCTGAACCACCATGCAGCCCTGACTCGCCATGGTGATGATCGCGGTCTTAATCCCAGCCTTGAGCAATTTCTTCGCCACTGAAAGCATGGCGCCCCTTTTTCCAAGCTGCGCAGCATCGGTCACTGCCTGACAAATCGTGGCGCGGCTGGCGTATTTCTCCATGATCTCGGGGTCATTATGTCCATGCTCAAGGTTGAGGAAGACAGGCACATTACGCCGGCGGGCTTCATTCATCGCGCGGATGATGTGATCGCCATCATACCAATCGACATACATCAACTTCGCGCCAACCAACATCGACAGATCTGCTGTATCAAGCGTCTCAATATCTCGCGTGAACGCGCCAGAAATAAGTACGCGCGCCAGTTTTATCTGAAACATTCACCTCAAGTGGCGTTTTGTACTTATTTGTAAATCGAACCTCTCCCTGCACACCCATATCTTCCAAAGTATCAGCAACAAAGTGTCCAAGCAGATCATCACCAACCGCGGTGCCGATCATGCCGGTAGGAACACCCCATTGACGCAGGTTACACGCGATGATCGCCGCGTCATCATAAACATATTCACTGACTTGATGCACGATCGCGCCAGTATTATGTTTGGGTAGTTTATCCAACGCCATGATGTAGACGGGGGTCAACATGCCAAAGCCAACATAGGCGGGAGGAGTTTTATGAATGGAAGGCATTTATTTAATCACCACACAGTTTCACAAAGGACCACGAAGGACACCAAAGTGTTTAAAGCTTTGTGTACCTTGGTGTCCTTCGTGGTTAATGAATTATGCACGCACTCTTTCGCCTTTCGGGTCGAATAGCACAGTGGCTGTCACTTCCGCTTCGCGCCGGCCCTCTATCAGGTCAATAATGAAGCGGTTGCCTTGTTTAGCCAATTCGATCGGCAAATAGGCATATAAAATATTCTTCTTCAATGTAAAGCCATGTCCACCACTGCGGACACGGGTGAGAACTTTGTCTTCGTGATAAATAGCTTCACCGCCGTATATCTGGGTAAAGTCATCACCGTCTGTTAATACAAGTGTGCAGAGTTTGCGTTTGAGACCTTCCTGCTTTTGCTTGACGAGCGCCTCACGTCCGATAAAATCACCTTTATCAAGATGAACGCAAAAACCGAGACCGCCTTCGTAGGGAGTTTCTGACGGTGTAATATCGGTGGTGTAATAGCGGAAACCTTTTTCAAGGCGCAGTGAGTCGAGCACTTTGTAACCACCGACTTCGATTCCAAATTCCTTGCCTGCTTCCATTAACATATCAAAGATCATTGTGGCGTTCTGGTTGGGAATGTAAAGCTCCCAGCCAAGTTCGCCCGCATAACTTACACGCTGAGCATACACCTTCGCTCCATTAATATCAATCAATCGTGTCATCAAAAATGGATGCGCCGCATTGGAAACATCATCCTGTGTGACTTTCTCTAAAACCAAACGTGCCTTCGGCCCCCATAATGCCAAACAGGCATATTCCTGCGTAATATCCCGGATGGATACTTCACCGTCTTTTTCATCCACGTGCATTTGAATGCGGGCAAAGTCATTGCCGATAAAACCGGAACCTGTGATGACCCAGAAATGTTCTTCGCCCAAACGAGTGACGGTCAGATCAGATTCGATTCCGCCTCGTGTGTTCAAAAATTGAGTATACACTGCGCTGCCAACCGGTTTGTTGATATCACTATCGGTTAAGCGCTGTAACAAAGGTAAAGCGCCTTTGCCCTTCACTTCGATCTTTCCAAATGAAGTTAGGTCAAACAGCGTCACACGTTCACGCGTGGCTTTGTGCTCTTCACCAAGCCGATCAAAGAACGGAGGCTTGCTCCAGCCCCATTGACGTTGATCTTCGCCCATGCGGCGTGACGGTTTGCCGGGCTCAAAATAATTTACACGCTCCCAGCCGAATTTTTCACCAAAGACTGCGCCATGTTCCAGCAAACGATAATGCACCGGACTCACCCGATGCGGACGTGCCCATTCATGCTCATCATGCGGGAAGCGCAAACGATAGTAATACTTCACACTCTCGCGTGTCTTCTCTGCGGCATATACCGGGTCTGAATAATAATTTCCAAAACGGGTGGCGCGGAAACCATACACATCCATTGGCGCTTCACCGTCAACGATCCACTCGGCCATCAACTTGCCCATGCCGCCCGCGCCGCCGTATCCATTCAATGACATTCCTGCCAAAATCCACATGCCGCGTGCGCCGGCCATTGGTCCAAGCAAAGGTTGGCAATCCGGTGTGTACGCGCCGGGATGACGCACCAACGTAATAATCCCCGCCTGATCCAAAAATGGCAGACGGCGAATCGCGCCTTCAAGCAGCATTTCAAATTGATCAAAATCCCCGGGGAAACTCTTACTGCCATGTTCCCACGGTGCGCCATCGATCCAGCGCGGCAAGGGATTCGGCTCATAGCCGCCGATCACAAGTCCGCCCTGCTCCTGACGCATGTACACTAAATTATCAGGGTCACGCAAACAAGGCGTATCCGCTGCGAACTCATGCCCAGGCACAGCACGCAATGCAATATGTTGATGATCGACCGGAGTGGTTGGGATGTGAAGACCAGCCATGGCAGCGATGCGCGGCGCCCACATACCTGCCGCGTTGACAACGATCGCGGTTTTGATCTCGCCCTTATCTGTTACTACTCGTTCAATTTCACCTTTCGCTGTGAGTTTTATCCCCGTCACTCGCGTATTGGTGTTGACTTCCACGCCCATCTCTTTGATGATGCGCGCCATTGACGTCGTTGTCGTATACGGGTCAAGCTGACCATCGCGAGGCAGATAAATTCCGCCGTATAAATCTTTTTTGAAATCTGCGGCATGATCTTCAAGGCTTCATCAGGTGAAATAATTTCACAATCCAAACCCAATGCTTTTGCGCGGCTGACGCTTCGTTCCATCTCAAGCAATTGCTCCCTGCTTGAAGCAACTCGCAAACTGCCGACATGATTGAACAATCCCAACTCACTGTACAACTCAATGCTATACATGCGGAACTTCAACATGGCCTGTGACGTGGCAAACTGTGTCACCAATCCCGCCGCGTGGGAAGATTCACCACTGGCGATCTCACCTTTCTCCAACAACACAATATCCTTACGTCCCAACTTCGCAAGATGATACGCGATATTAACTCCGTAAATTCCACCGCCAATAATAACGATCTCTGCTTGATCTTTCATGTTCGCTCCATGAGATAAGTATTTTAAAGTAAAACACGTACACAAGTAAACCAACTGACCTATGCTTACTTGTGTACGTGTCTACAAACTCTACCGCTTACACACTTTCATCCCGCGTCATCAACACTTCGATGGAATGCTCCGCGAGATCTTCCACAGCAGACTTGCTAAAACCTTCATCTGTAACCAGTTTATCGATCTCATTAATATTCGCGATCTGAAAATTGGAGACCACACCCCATTTACTGCGATCAGCCGCGACGATGATCTGCCCCTTGGTGCGCTCGATCATACGCCGCACAACTTCCGCTTCGGGATCGGTCGGCACCGTGCAGCCGTGCTTAAGACTGACCCCGTCAACGCCAAGGATAACTTTATTGGCATAGACCATGCTCAGGCTGTCGAGAGCGAAGCGGCCTGCCAAAGAGTTGGAACGTGACTGGAACTCGCCCCCTGTCAAATAGTAGTGAAAGCCCGGGTCGCCGATATCCGCAATGGCACTGACGTTATTCGTAAACACGGTAATGCGCGAATCTCTGCGGATATGATGCAAAACTTGCGTGGCTGTTGTACCGCTATTAATAAAAACAATATCGCCATCTTCGATCAGAGAAGCGGCGAGTTCACCAATACGTTTTTTTCTTCGGGGTGATGCTGTGCGCGCTGTTGATATTCCTGTTCAAAGATCATGCGCTGACTTAAGATCGCGCCCCCATGAGTGCGTTCCAAAATTCCCTTTTGCTCCAGCCACTCCAGATCACGGCGGACAGTGGCTTCGGAAGTTTCCAATAGATCACACAGATCCACCGAACGGGCGATCTGATGAATTGCCAAATATTCCTGAATTCTTTCGCGGCGTTGGGCTGGGATAAGAGGTTTGCTCATCCGAAGGATTATATAAGAATTTGAAGGAATTTGCAAGTTTTTGACTTTTTTATTATAATCTGCACACTTCCTTTCAGGAAACGTCCCGCAGGTTTTTACGAAGTAATAGCACCCCTTCAAACCTGCGGGACGATGATTTTATGGAGTCATACATGACCAAACTTGTAAAAGATCTCATGCACCCGGGCATCATCACCTGCAAACCCACAGCCACATTGGGGCAAGTCGCTGTGCTGCTCAATCAACATCAAGTACATGCCTTATTTGTCACAGATCGTGATGGGCGCATTCTGGGATTAATTTCAGATTTTGACTTAATGGCGGGCGAATGGCTTTCTTCGGATTCTGAAAGTTTGACGGCCATGCGAAAATTAACCGCTGCGGATCTTATGACGCGGCCAATTGATTCTGTTGAAGCAAGCATTCCCCTCTCTGAAGCAGTAGACCAGTTCATCGAAAAAGGGATCAGCCGTTTGCTGGTCACTGAAAACGAAAAACCTGTCGGCATTATTTCCCTCTCCGATTTTGTAGCCAGCATTGCAAATGAAATTAAATCAAAGCGTGAAACCGTTGGCGATGTGATGTCGCACGCGATCCTTGTCTGCCGCGGAAAGACTCCTGTCGCATCCGCCGCACGCGCAATGACATCCGCTGGATGGCGCTCGGTGTTGGTTGTAGACATCAAAGGAAAAATCCTCGGCGTGGTCAGCGGCTACGATCTTTTGCGCTTTGTCAAAGAAGGCGTGGATGAAAATCTGGTCGTACGCGATGTGATGCACCCCGCATTGACCATTGACCGTCAAGCCAGCCTGCGCGAAGCCGCCGACATGCTGATCCAAAACCATCACCACCGCCTCGTCGTGATCGACAAAGACGACCCCGATTCATTCCCCATCGGCGCACTCTCCACTTTCGACATTGTGGCAGAAATGGCAAGGCCTGATTCAGTTTGGCAGAAGTAATAGAAAAACTTAAACACGAAGGACACTACACCTGCCCTGGCGGGCGGTGCCAGGGAGTACACAAAGTAAGAGCAAGGCATTAATTCAAAAAGGTTTTGATTTTCCTTAGTGACCTTCGTGACCTTTGTGTTTAAGATTTTATAAGGAGACAACGCACATGACAGAATTTCCAACACAGGCACAAGTTGTAATCATTGGTGGCGGCGTAGGTGGAGCGAGTATCGCTTATCATCTCACGCTTATGGGCTGGAAAGATGTGGTGATTTTGGAGAAACACGAAATCACATCCGGCTCAACATGGCACTCGGCGGGGCTTGTTGGCCAAATGCGTTCAGATGCAAATCTAACACGCATGATGCACTACAGCACTGACTTGTATCGCAAACTGAAAGCAGAAACGGGACAAGACACTTCGTGGCGCGAAGTCGGTGGGATTCGCCTCGCTTGCTCGCCAGAACGCATGGAAGAAACCAAGCGTCTGGTCGGCATGGCTCGTTCCTTCGGCGTTCCCATGGAATTGATCTCGCCCAAAGAAGCGCAGGATATGTTCCCGCTCATGTCATTGGACGGTGTACTCGGTGCGGCGTACACTCCCAATGACGGAAGTATTGATCCAACCGGATTAACCAACGCATTGATCATCGGCGCAAAGAATCGCGGCGCAAGAGTTTTCACAGACACAGCCGTTGAAAGTATCACCCTCACCAATGGCCGCGTCAGTGAAGTGGTTACAAATAAAGGCACGATCAAAACTGAGATCGTCGTCAATGCCTCAGGTATGTGGGGACGTGAGATCGGCAAAATGGTCGGGTTGAATCTGCCAGTTGTGCCGATGGCGCATCTTTACATTATGACCAAGCCGATTGAAGGCGTCACCAATAAATTCCCAAATCTGCGTGACCCTGATCTATTAGTCTACTGGCGCGAAGAAGTCGGCGGATTGATCACAGGCGGCTACGAACGTCAGCCCGCAACCTTTGGCATGAACGGCATTCCAAAAGATTTCAAATTCCAGTTATTGCCGCCAGATTGGGAACGCTTTACCCCCTTAATGGAAAATTCGATTCGGCGTGTGCCCGCAGTTGAAAATGCCGAAGTCAAAATGTTATTGAACGGTCCCGAAGGCTTCACACCTGATGGCGAGTTTTTACTTGGCCCGACAACCGTCAAAGGTTTCTGGGTGGCTTGCGCCTTCTGTGCGCATGGACTTGCCGGCGCGGGCGGTATCGGCAAAGTCATGGCCGAGTGGATCATCAACGGCAGCCCCGAATGGGACATGTGGCGTTTGGATGTGCGCCGCTTTGGTCCGAACTACAACAGCATTAATTACACCGTCGCACGCACCTTTGAAACCTATACTCAATACTACGACATTCACTATCCCGGCGAAGAAAGAATGTCCAAGCGCAATGTGCGCACCTCCCCCACGTATTATCGCCTGCGCGACCTCGGTTGTCACTTCGGCGAAAAGATGGGCTGGGAACGTCCGAACTGGTTTAAGAAATATGAAGAACTCGCTACGCACGGTCACGAACCAAAAGGCTGGGCACGTCATAACTGGTCACGCGCCATCGGCCACGAACATTTGATGACCCGTGAAAACGCTGGCCTCTTCGACGAAACTTCGTTCAACAAATTTGAAGTGCGCGGACCAGGCGCCTTGAACTTCCTCAACACCGTCTGCTCGAATCAAATTGATGTGCCGGTTGGGCATTTGGTCTACACCCAATGTCTCAACAAACGCGGCGGCATCGAATGCGATTTCACGGTTACTCGCCTTGCAGAAGATCGCTTCTTCATTGTTACGGGCACGGCATTTGGTCAGCATGATATGTCGTGGCTCTCACTCAACATGCCCGAAGATGGCTCTGTCACCCTTGAAGATGTCGGCTCGTCCTACGCTTGTATCGGCATGTGGGGACCGAAGGCTCGCACTATTCTCGAAAAGGTCACTTCGGATGACGTGTCGAATGCGGGATTCCCCTACATGACGAATCGGCGCATCAACATTGGCGACATCCCAGTCCTCGCTTCGCGCGTAACGTACGTAGGAGAGCTCGGCTGGGAGTTTTACTGCCCGACAGAGTACGGCCTGCGACTCTGGGACACCCTTTGGGAAGCCGGCGCACCTGAAGGTATGGTGGCAGGCGGCTATAAAGCGATAGATACACTGCGTCTTGAAAAAGGCTATCGCTATTGGAGCGGTGAGATTTCTCCTGATTACACTCCTTATGAAGCAGGTCTTGGTTTTGCAGTGAAACTTGATAAAGAGAACTTCATCGGCAAGGATGCTTTGGTAAAACAAAAGGCCGAAGGCATCAAACGCAAGCTTTGCACCATCACACTCGCTGACGACCGCACGATTGTGCTTGGCAAGGAACCGATTCGCATCGGAGATGATATTGTCGGCTGGGTGGCTTCAGGTGGATTTGGCTATTCGGTGAATAAGTCCATTGCTTACGCGTATCTTCCAATGGAACACGCGAAGGTTGGAACAAAATTACAGGTTGAATGTTTCGGGGAGCAAGTCGGCGCGGAGGTGGCGCAGGCTGTGCTGTGGGATCCCAAGGCTGAGAGAGTTCGTCAGTAAACAGAATCAAATTAGAGATTAAGAAAGATGCGTCATCCAAACTTCGCCAAAGGAGGTTGTCGGTTCAGGATAATTTAATGGAAGGCCTACTCGCAAGCAAAAATCCTAATCCTGTTTGGAGAAAATGCCATGTCAACACTCGCAATTGATAAAGCCATTGATAAAGTTCCGTTTCTAGCCGGGTCGAAGAATATTAAAAAAATTCCTTTGAGCGGCGGAATTACAAATTTGAATTTCAAGGTTGAAGCAGACGGCAGGTCATATGTGATCCGGCTCGCGGGCGAGGGGACGGACCAGCTCGGTATTAAACGTGATGTGGAATACGCTGCGAATTATGCGGCGGGACAAATGGGGATCGCACCTGAGGTGGTATATTTTATCGAGCCTGAGAATTACATCGTGACGCGCTTTGTGACCGGCAAGCCGATTCCGCCTGATGTGATCAAGCAGCCTGATTATCTGGCGCGTGTGGCTAAAAAATTGCGCCTCTTTCATATGCGCGGGCCAAAACTAAAAGGCGAGTTCAACGTCTTCCGCCGCGTTGAAATGTTGACAAAGGTTTCAAAAAGAAATAACGCAAAGTTTCCGCATGATTGGGATTGGATCATGCAAAAAATGAAGGAAGTGGAAAAGGCGCTGGCGAAAGATCCATACACGCCCACTCCAACACATAATGACTTGCTTAATTTAAACTGGCTTGAAGAGGAAGTAGCCGGCGATATTGGAGAGATCCGTTTGCTTGATTGGGAATACGCAGGCATGGGCGATATCTTCTTTGACCTTGGCAATTTCTCTCATCACCATCGTTTAAATGAAGATCAGGTGGATAATTTCCTGTATGAATATTTTGGCGAAGTGACAGACAAACAATATGCGCGTCTGCGCTTAATGTGGCCAATGTCTGAATTGCACGAGTCAATGTGGGGCACGACACAAACGGGCATTTCCAAACTGGAAGAGGATTTTCAGGGATACGCAGATCTATGGTTCGCACGTTTCCGCACCCATGTGACAGATTATCGCTGGGATCAATGGCTGAAGGATGTTGGGAAGAAAAGCAAAGGATAAAAAGGATGAAGGATGAAAGAAGGTCAAGGTCAAAAACTGAAGGTTAAAATTTTCTAGGTTTTATTCATCCTTCATAATTCATCATTCATCCTTTTTAAGAACATACCTAAATTTTCGAAATTACCTAAACATAAGGAGAAAGACATGTCTATCGTAAATGCAAAAGAAATCATGATCGATGCCGCAAAAAACGGCTGGGCTGTGGGTGCGTTCAATATCACAGACTTGCTCCAGTTTGAAGCAGTGATCGATGCCGCCATCGAAAAACGAGCGCCGGTGATCGTTCAGACTTCGGTCAAACCGTCACAATTTTTGGGGACTCAAATGATGGTGAATATCTACCGTACATTGGCCGAGTCTGCGCCAGTGCCTGTCTGCTTGCATCTCGACCACTGCACCACCGTCGATTACTGCAAGAAGTCTGCGGATGCTGGTTACACCAACATCATGATCGATGCTTCCAAACAATCCTACGAAGAGAATATCCGCCAGACCAAGGAAGTTGTGGATTACTGCCATAGTATCGGCAACATCTCTGTTGAAGGTGAGCTGGGAACTGTAGGCGGCGTGGAAGACCAGGTTATCGTGGCGGAAGATGAAGCGCAGTTGGCAAATCCGCAACAATCTGTTGAATTCGTAGAGCGCACCGGCGTGGACATTTTCGCCCCAGCCATCGGTACCGCGCACGGCGTGTACAAGACCAAGAATCCGAAGATCGATTTCGAACGCATGGCTATCATTCACAAGATGTTGAACAGCAACGGAATCAAGACTCCGCTCGTCGTCCATGGCGGAACCGGCCTGCCTGATGATTACATCGTTAAGCTGCTGGCGGCTGGCGGCGCGAAATTCAATGTATCCACTGAGTTGAAGCGTGTGCTGATTGATGCGAAGTTCGAATACATCTCCTCACACCGCGATGAGTACGATCCTGGTAAATTGGATGTCTTTGTCCGCGATGCAACACGCAAGGCTGTAATCCATTGGATGGATAAGTTGGGTTGTGAGGGTAAGGCGTAAAAATTAGGAATTAGTGATTAGGTATTAGGTAATTCGTAATACCAAACCGACCTGACGGTTGAGACACAAATTTGAATACTAAATAAAAAATTAAGGAGTTTTACAGCATGAAAAAAGTTGAAGAATATTACGCCCCGTGGGTGAAGGGCATCCCGATGTACATTTCGGATCATATTGAAAAAGCGTGGAGAGACCCCTCATTGCATCGCATGATGTCCAATGAAAATCCACTTCCGCCATCCGATAAAGTGTTGGATGCAATGGTCAAATATGCGAAGATGGCAAACCGCTATCCCGATCAGGGATTGGTTGTCCGCAGCAAGATCGCTGAAATGAACAATGTTGATGGTCCCGGCAACGTGATGATCGGCAATGGATCCAGTGAAGTGTACGACAATATCTTCCGCATGTTCCTCGAACCCGGTGACGAAGTCATTCAGCACACACCCTGCTTCGGCATTTACGGTCTGCGCGGAACTTTGCTCGGCGCAAAGATGGTCTCTGTGCCGATGGTCTACAAAGATCACAAAATGGAATACGATCCCGAAGCCATCATCAAGGCTGTGACTGACAAGACCAAGATCATTGTCGTTGCCAACCCGAACAATCCCACCGGTAACTTCATGGATGCGAAGCATTTTGTCACAATCGCCGAATTAGGCATTCCCTTCGTTGTGGATGAAGCCTATGTCGAATATGCCGGACTCGGCATGTCACAGGTGCAGTTGACCAAGAAATACAAGAACGTACTCATCACCCGCACTTTGTCCAAGGCTTATGGTCTGGCGGGTATGCGCTTCGGCTACACCATCGCCGACAAGGAAGTCATTGACCAGATCGCCGGCTCCCTGCTCCCCTGGAACGTGGGTACGATCCCGATGTGGGCTGCACTCGCCGCCTTTGAAGACACCGAAGGACTCGCAGAACGCGTCAAGTTCAATAATGATGCAGTAGATTTCATTACCGAGTCACTCAGTGTAATTCCGGGCTTCCATATCATGAATTCCAAAGCCAACTACATTCTTTTTGATTGTGGTGAAACAGGCAAGACCGGTGCGCAGGTATTGGCTTACGCAGAAACCAAAGGCATCATCCTGCGCGGCGAGAGCAAGAAATACGGCAGCGACGGCTGGTTCCGTGTGACTGTTGGGTCTGCGGAAGAAAACAAATTGTTCGTAGACACTGTCCTTGAATTCTTTGGGATGAAGAAAACACAAAGGACAATTCAAGGAAAACCAACAAAAATAAAAGGTTCCCCTTTGTGTACTTATGTCCTTTGGGTTTATTTTTTGAATGGAGGAAATAATGTCAAAAATAAAAAGCAGTGTTCTTTGACCAGGACGGCGTGATCATTGACACCGAGCGTGACGGTCACCGCGTATCGTTCAACATGACCTTCAAGGAATTCGGTTTCACCGATGAATGGGACGTGGAGTATTATCACGAACTGCTTCAAGTCGGCGGCGGCAAGGAACGCATGAAGAAGCATTGGCAAACCAAGGGCTTCTCCAAACCGCTGACCGAGGAAGAAATTGATAGTCTGGTCAAGGATATGCACAAGCGCAAAACCGCTTTGTTTGTGGAACTGATTGAGACAGGCAAACTGCCCCTTCGCCCGGGCATTCACCGGTTTATGAAAGAAGCGATGGATGCGGGCCTCAAACTCGCCATCTGCACCACATCCAATGAACAGGCCGCGAAAGCGATCACCGAAGGTCCGCTTGCAGATATTAAATTTGAAGTTGTGCTGGCTGGTGATGTGGTTGAAAAGAAGAAACCAGACCCTGCGATTTACAATCTGGCGCTTTCCAAACTTGGCCTGACACCTGACGAAGTGTTCGTAGTGGAAGACTCCAAAAATGGACTCGCCGCCGGAAAAGCCTCTGGCGCAAAAGTGATCGTCACCACCAATCACTACACTGAGCAAGAGGATGTCAGTGCCGGTGATGTGATTGTCTCTTGTCTGGGTGATGCAGACGGCGAGAAAGCAAAACTTCGCAAAGGTGACATCAAGGATTTCGATGGCATTGTCCATGTGAAACAATTGATGGAATTGTTCGGATAAATAAAATCAACAAAAAGAAATTATCAAAGGTCAAAAGTCGAACATCTATGGCTTTTGACCTTTGACTTTTGACAGGAGCAATCATGGATGAAAAACTCGACATCGTAAATGACGAAGACATTGTCACCGGTCAGGAAATGCGATCCACTGTCCATCAGCTTGGATTACAGCATCGCGGCGTACATGTATTTTTATTTACAGCAGATGGAAAAATGCTGGTGCAAAAAAGAAGCGCAGACCGCGCAGCCTCCCCGTCCGCGCTGGATTGCTCAGTTTCAGAGCATGTCAAAGCGGGTGAAAGTTATCTCGATGCGGCCATGCGCGGCATGAAGGAAGAAATGGGCGTGGACGGTATTGAGATCAAGCCGCTTGTAAAATTCAGAATGAATTATGGCGTGAACGACAATGAAATCAGCGTATTATATGAAGGCGTGGTTGACCCGGGCAAAGTCCGCTTTGATCCGGTTGAAATTGCAGAGATCAATTATTACAGCCTGGATGAATTACAAACAATGATCGAAGACAATAATGTAAAATTCTGCGGCTGGTTTGTGGAGTTGCTAAACTGGTATTTGAAAAAACCAACGCAAATGAGTTTTATATTCTAGTAACAAATTCTCTACCGTACATTTAAGGATTAGGACGCTGATGAACGCAGAAAACGCAGATTTTTTCTTTTTATCAGCGAAAGTCAGCGTTTTTCAGCGTCCAAAAAAGGTTTTGTACGATATAGAGGTAATAAAAAAAATAATATTACAGGAAATTTCATGAGAAAAATCAAAGCCTTATTATGGGTAATCGTACTAATTTCAATAATTGCATGTGGCCTCGGAACAGAAACCCTAGGCGAACAGGAACTCCCCAATACTTCCATGCCATCCAACCCTGAAATCAATCAGGATTACAGTAATGCCAATCAACAAGTAGATGATTTCTTTGCCGGCTTCACAAATTCAGAGACGCCCGGCGAAGCGGTCATTATCTTGCAGGATGGTGAAATCCTATATCAATCGGCTTATGGTCTTGCGAATCTGGATGATGGCACGCCGCTCACCACCGATCATATTTTCCATATTGCATCGGTTGGAAAACAAATGACAGCCCTTGGCATCATGATATTGGCTGAGGAAGGCAGCTTAAATTACGATGACCCGGTTGGAAATTACGTTCCTGAAGTTCAACAATTCGGCGATGACTTCACGATCCGCCGGCTGTTGACTCACACATCCGGAATGCCTGATTACGATGATGCCATTCAGGAAGCTCTCTATGCGCGCGCAGACGAACCGACCAACGAAGACCTTGCAGTTGTGCTTTCTGAAATGGAAGAATTACCATCAACACCCGGCGATGCGTTTGAATACAGCAACCCCGGATATGATCTGTTAGCCATTGTCATTGAAAGAGTCTCAGGGCAGACCTTCCCCGACTTTATGCAAACCCGCATCTTTGATGTCCTCGGCATGACGCACACCTTCTCACTTCCCAACGCATCCCGCCGCGCTGACCCAATGGTTGCAATCAGTTACACAGGCGAATACGGCGAACCCGAAGCCTATCCCAGCGACGATCTCGATAATTTATATGGCTCAGGTTCCATCTATACCACCATCGGCGACATGGCGCGTTATGATGAATACCTCTATACAGAAAAACTTGTATCGCAATCTATACTCGCAGAAGCTTTTCAACCATCCGAATTAAATGATGGAAGCAGTGAACCCTATGGTTTCGGATGGGAGCTTGAAGAATGGAACAATGAAAATTACGTGGCGCACTCTGGCGCATGGTTGGGATTTAATTCAGATTATGTGCGCTTCCCAGACCGTCATTTTTCGGTAATCGTCCTGCTTAATCGCGACTATGACTACCCCGATGATCCGCGCATCGCCCTGAAGATCGCAGAATTATATTTTCATAACTAACAGGATTGAAAGCACATGAACAATCCATCAGACGTATAATCGAAAAACTAAATAAAAAAACCAAATGGTTGTAGACGAGTTATACTAAAAATGGGAAATAGAATTAAATGAGCATAGAATTTTTTGACGCCATCAAACAAGGAAATCTGGATGAAGTTCAACGCCTCCTTTCTTTAAACTCCAGCCTGATCCACGAAAGAGAGGAGGGTCTCAGTCCGGTCATGGTTGCTGCGTACAATCACGAGCCGAAGATCGCAGATTTCCTAGGTGAGAAAGCTGGAAGCCTCAACATCTTTGAAGCCGCCGCCACCGGAAAAACCAACCAGATCGTCCGTCATCTGGCGCGTGACCCGATGCTGGTCAATGCCTATGCATGTGATGGATTTCAACCTCTCGGGCTCGCTTGTTTTTTTGGACATTACAACACAGCAGAATACCTCATCAAAGCTGGTGCGCAGATCAACACACCTTCTCACAATTCATTCGGCGTCGCTCCCATTCAATCGGCGGCGTCAGCCGGGCATGTCAAGATCGTCATGCTTTTGCTTAATAACAACGCCAATCCTAACGTGCGTGAAAATAACGGCCTTACCCCGCTCCATGCCGCCGCGCAAAACGGGAATGCCCAAATGATCCGCTCATTGTTATTCAATGGAGCAGATCTGACCATCCGCAGTCATAGCGGAAAAATGCCAATCGATATGGCATTGGATGTGGGAAATGCCGAGGCGGCAGCATTGCTCAAAGAGGGAATCACGCGTCGGTTTAGAGAGAATCGGGTACAGCTCGACATCCAATAGCAATTTGACAAAAAGTCAATAAATTAGCAACTTCCCAGAGGTAAAGCCGTATACTTACCTTGGGAAGTTTTTTATTCAAAGGAGACCCCATGAAAACCACATACAAATTTTTATCCATTTTTTCCCTTATTGCCCTTCTGGCTCTCACTTTTGCCACACCTGCCCAGGCTTTTGATGGCCGCACGGGCGAAACCGTTGAAATCAAAGCGGACGAAGTTATTGAAGACGATGTATACGTCACCGCAACTGAATTCACCCTTGAAGGAACCGTCAAAGGTGACCTGATTGTGTTCGGTCAGACCATCATCATCAACGGCACCGTGGAAGGCGACTTGATCGCCGCCGGACAAAGTGTCATCATCAACGGCACCGTCACAGATGATGCGCGTATCGCAGGCGCGGAGTTGAAGATCAGTAAAACAGCCTCGGTCGGCGGAGACGTTGTATCAGCCGGCGCAAGCCTTGAAACAGAAAAAGGCAGCGCCATCGCGGGCGAATTGGTCATTGGCGCCGGTCAAGCCCTGCTTGACGGCAACGTCACTGGTGATGTACTCGCAGGTATCGGTTCGCTGGAATTGAACGGCGAATTCGGCGGAGATGTGAACGCCCAGGTCGGCGACCCCGAAGAAGGCGGCCCGCCCCCATCCACTTATATGCCGCAAGCTGAAATTGATTTCCCAACCGTGAAACCGGGTTTCAACATCGGCAAGGATGCGAAGATCAAAGGCAATCTTGATTACACCCAAACAAAAGATATCAAGATCCCTGCCAACGCAGTATCCGGGAAAGTTACCAGATCAGAGCCTGTCGTGGATAAAGAATTTGAATACCGCGAACCGACACCCACTGAAATCGCAACCAACTGGACCTTCGACCTGTTCCGCTCAATCGCCACTTTGACAATTTTCGGGCTTTTGCTCGGCTGGCTCGCTCCCGCGTTGATGAAAACTCTGACAGAAAAAGTGCAGAATCAACCCGCGGCTTCCCTTGGATGGGGCTTGGTCGCATACGCCGCATTTTTCTTTGCGATCCTTGTCATTCTCGTGGCAATGATTGCGGGCGGCATCCTTTTTGGAGTGCTAACTCTTGGCAGCGTAAGCGGCACAATTATTTGGATTGGTATTCTTTCCATCTTTGCCATGATCATTGGCTTCATACTCATCACCGCATTCCTGACCAAGATCATCGTGGCCTGGCTGAGCGGCAAGTTGATCCTCTCTCGCATCAACCCTGCGCTGGCTGAACACAAAGTCTGGCCGTTGCTTCTTGGGGTAGCGCTGATCGCATTACTGGTTGCCCTGCCCTACATCGGCTGGCTGTTCGGAATGTTGATTATGTTCATCGGCCTTGGCGCAATCTGGATCTGGGGCCGTGAATCCTGGGCAGCACGCAAGATCGTCGCCTGATAAATACCCAACTTATTAATAGACCGAGGATGAGAGTCCTCGGTCTATTAATTTGACAACTCTAGTATAATTTCGGCCATGTTAACTCCAGAACAGATAGAAACCAAACTCGACCGTATTCTCTTAAAGGTACAAAAGCCTGGTCGCTATGTCGGCGGTGAACTCAACAGCACCATTAAAGATTGGGACAAAGTCCAAACCAAGGTTGCCTTCATCTTCCCTGATATTTATGATATCGGTGTTTCAAACGTTGGATTAAAGATCCTCTACGACCAGATCAACCAGCGGGAGGACGCACTTGCCGAACGTGCCTACGCGCCCTGGGTGGATATGGAAGCGCTGATGCGCGAGCATGAGATTCCGATGTACACCCTCGAATCAAAACGACCTTTGGCCTGCTTCGACCTAATCGGCTTTACTCTGCCCTACGAGACTCTCTACACAAACACCCTCAACATTCTCGACCTCGCAGGCATTCCCGTCCGCTCGGCAGACCGCGACGAATCACACCCGATCATCATCGCCGGCGGACATTCCGCCACGAACCCTGAGCCAATGCACGCTTTCATTGATGCCTTTGCAATTGGCGAGGGTGAAGAAGTCATTCACGATATTGTCAACACGATACAGAAATTCAAAGCCTCGCCGAATTACAACCGAAATGAATTACTGCTCGCGCTGGCGCAAATCCCCGGGGTTTATGTTCCTAAGTTTTACGAAGCTACCTACCTTGAAGATGGCACAGTAGCGCACACGCTGCCGATCACGCCCAATGTACCCAAGGTGATAAACAAGCGCATCGTAGCCAAATTGCTTCCGCCGCCCGTGAAATTCATTGTGCCGAATATTGAGATCATTCACAATCGTGTCTCGGTCGAGATCATGCGGGGATGCACCCGCGGATGTAGATTCTGTCAGGCGGGTATGATCACGCGTCCGGTTAGAGAAAGAGGCGTGCAAGAGGTAGTGGATGCTGCAGATGCAGCCATCCGCTCTACGGGGTTTGAAGAACTCGCCCTGATGTCGCTCTCCTCTTCAGATTACACCTACATCAATGAATTGGTGGATGCGATCAGCAAACGCTTTGAAGGCCGCAAGTTGACCGTTTCACTTCCATCGCTGCGCATTGAATCTGTTTCAGTGGATTTGATGGACAAACTAAAACAACATCGCTCCGGCGGATTCACGCTCGCTCCCGAAGCCGCCAGCGAACGCATGCGCCGTATTATCAATAAATTCATTCCTGACGAAGAGATCATCAATACCACACGCGATATTTACAGCCGCGGCTGGACGACCATCAAGTTATATTTCATGATCGGACATCCCAGCGAAACGATTGAAGATGTGCAGGCAATTGTTGACCTGTCCAAACTCGTCATCGCCGAAGGACGTAAAGTGGCGGGCTGGAAAGTTAAATTAAATGTGGGTGTCAGCACTTTTGTACCCAAACCGCAAACTCCCTTCCAATGGGTTTCCTGCGACACACGCGATAATATTTTGGAAAAGCAGGCACTGCTCAAACGGCAATTGCTCAAAGACAAGAGCATCAAATTAAGTTGGACAAAACCCGAAGACACATTGCTCGAAGCCTGGCTTACACGCGGTGACCGCCGCATGGCAGAAGTAATTTATACAGCTTGGAAGAACGGCGCAAAATTTGATGCCTGGGGCGATGAAGTTAAAATACAAACTGCCTGGATGCCTGCCTTTGCAGAGCATGGACTTGACCATGCATTTTATACACATCGCCAGCGCCGCACAGATGAAGTGTTCCCGTGGGAGCATATCACCGCTGCAGTGCGCAAGAACTTCCTGTTTCAAGATTTCCGTCAATCGCTCGAAGGCCAGATCCGCGTGGATTGCCGGTTGAATTGTTTTGCCTGTGGAATTTTGCCAACCTTTGCGAACCTGAGACGTGAAAATCCCGGCGAAGGCTGGAAGTGTCCTGATGTAAAAAGCCCGGCAACCCAGATCATTAGTAACGAATTGTCAGTTGTGGGTGATTAAGAATCCCGTGGACAAGATCACCTTTCTCCCCCGCTTGCAGCGCGAGCGCGATAAATTTGAAATCCTGCTCAATCAGGTTGGCTTTAAGCACCAAATGACAATGAATGGCGTTGTTGGCAGCTTGTCAATCAAAGATCTGCTGGCAGACGTGCTCACACGCGAGCAATTCATCGCAGATCGTTTGAACGAGATCCTGCACAACGAATCCTATTGGACAAGCACCTCCCTCATCGCGCTGGAAAATTTCAGGCGCGATCACGGCTACCCGGATTACGAATCCCCGCTGATCGAAAAGGAAAAACTCGATCAAGTAGTGACTTACAAATACAAGAACATCGGAGTGGATGATATTGTTGAGCTGGAACTCGCAGCATATGCAAATATCGTTTCTGTGCTTGAAAAACTGTCGCACGACCAATGCCTTGATAATGATATTTTTCATCGCATTGCAGAACATACCTACAAATCCTATCGCCGCGCCAGTATTGAAATTAACCGCTGGCTAAAATCCATTGCATCGGAATCAAATTAAATATGCGAGTACGCATTACATTTACAAAACAAGGCGCACTGCGTTACACAGGTCACCTTGACCTGCATCGTTTATGGGAGCGCGCCATGCGCCGCGCAGAACTTCCCATTAGTTATTCGCTCGGATTTCATCCACAGCCAAAGATCAGTCTCGCCGCCGCCCTGCCGTTGGGATTCTCTTCACGCGGCGAAGTGCTGGATGTGCGCCTCAACGAAGATATTCCAGTGGATGAGATCGCTGTCCGCTTGAAGGATAATCTTCCGCCCGATATTCAGGTGACAAAAATTGAAAGCGTGGATGAGCGCCAGCCCGCGCTGCAAACCCAGGTGCTCTCAGCGGCGTATGATGTCCATTTGACAGAACCAGTTGTCGGGGCGGAATTGAATCGCAAAGTCGAAGAAATCATGATGACCGAAACCCTTCCGCGTGAACGCCGGGGCAAGTTTTATGATCTCCGTCCGCTGATCGAAATGTTAAGCGTGGTCACAGAAGCCAATGGCAAAGTCTGGCTGCGCATGACTCTCTCTGCGCGTGATGGCGCCACAGGCCGCCCCGAAGAAGTATTAAGTGTACTGGGGATCGAACCAGAATACACCCGTGTGGAAAGAACCCGCCTGATCTTTCAGGGGTAAAAACAATAACCCGAAAAACCATCCTCATGCCTGGCTGAAGGCAAAAACAAAATAGGAGAAGTTATATGGCGCTAATCGTATCCTTATTCTTTGGTTTTGTTCCCATGTTTATGTTTGCCGTTTTTGTATACTGGCTGGACCGTTACGAAAAAGAACCCAAAGCGCTGCTCGGAGCGGCCTTCTTTTGGGGCGTGGTGGTCGCGGCTGGCGGTGCTTTTATTATCAACACCGCATTTGGTTATGGCATCTATATTTTCACCGGCTCGGAAGTTGCCGCCGATGTTGGAACCACATCGATCGTTGCGCCGCTCGTTGAGGAATTCCTCAAAGGACTTGCTGTTGCGATCGTGTTCTTCATGTTCTATAAAGAATTCGATTCCATTTTAGACGGAATCATTTATGGTGGTATCGTAGCCTTGGGTTTCGCGGCCACGGAAAATACGCTTTATATTTTCCGCAATGGATACCAGGAAGGCGGATGGGGCGGCTTGTTCCTGCTTGTCTTTATCCGCGTTGTGATCGTGGGCTGGCAGCATCCATTCTATACCGCCTTCACAGGCATCGGTTTTGCCATTGCACGCACAAATAAAAATCTGTTCATTAAATTAATTGCCCCCCTGATCGGCTTCGGGGTAGCGGTGACCACTCACGCTTTCCACAATACTTTTGGAGGCCTGATTGGCGGTTTCAGCGGTCTCGCGGCCGGCACATTTGTAGATTGGATCGGCTGGTCATTCATGCTGGGCTTTATCCTATGGATGATCAATAACGAACGCAACCTCGTCAAGCATCACCTGCACTCAGAAATGCTATCCGGCCTGATCACGCCGCCGCAATATCAAAAAGCGCTTTCCCCCTGGAACATGACCACAGCCGGCCTACACGGAAAGTCCACCGCCCGCTTCTATCAAGTCTGCGGTGAACTGGCTCACAAAAAAGAACAACTGGCAAAACACGGCGACGAAGGCGGCAATCTGACCGCAGTAGACAAACTACGCGCTGAACTCGCTTGGCTTTCTCCACAGGCGAATTAAAGTCCACGCTTCTCACTTAACGCAAGGCTGGTGACTGTTTCACCAGCCTTTTCTCATCTTTATGATGAAGTACCGGCCTATGGTAGAATTTATTTTATCCACACAATTGACCTCCGCCCCTCAGGAAAATAGATGAATCAGACACTCAAAATAAAAATTAAACTTCATAAATTACTACTCCCATTTCTACATTTTTTTCTACCTCTCATTAACTGGGTACATGGCAAGGCATATCAACTGGAATCCCTGCGTTTAAACAAGGATTTATTTTCAAGCGCAGAAAATATTCCGGAAGATGAACTCAAACAAGTCCAACTAAAAATGCGCGAATTATGCAAAATAAAAAAATATGACGCCGATTTCGAAGAATTATGGGTTGGGCACAGTTTTCGCCTCATTCTAACTAAAAACTGGATCGAACAACTTATTGACACCAAAGGTCAAAATTTATCAGCAATTGACCTGGGAACAGAAAGCATTGCAACCGGACTTTGGAAACAATGGTTCCCCAATTATTCCTGGGACAATACAGACTTCGATTTACGTTATACATGGAAATTCCCCGATAACTCAACTGACTTTATTTTATGTACAGAGTTGCTTGAGCATTTATCCGATCAACCCAACGCCATCTTCAACGAGGGGTTTTATAAAACAGGATTGCAGGGACTTTAAAAGAAGCACATCGAGTATTAAAACCCGGAGGATATTTCTTCGCAACCACTCCAAACGCGGCATCCATGTTACATCTGCAAGCCATACTTGAAAAACGCCCGCCCTGGTTTTTTGATCGCCATGTTCGCGAATACACTCTTGACGAATTACTTTTTGAGATGAAAAAAACAGGGTTTCAGATCACAAAAGCCAGTGATGTGCATTGCATGTCCATATACTCCTATCCCGAATATTCATCAATTTTTCAACTGCTTTTAACCAGCGGATATTCCACAAGCGGGCGCGGCGACGATTTATTTATTGTGGCACAGAAACCCCTCTCTGTTTGAGATCATATAAAGCCCACGCTTCTCACTTAACGCAAGGCTGGTGACCGTTCCACCAGCCTTTTCTCATCTTTATGATGAAGACACACCCCCTATGGTAAAATTTGTTAATTCGCCCTCGTAGCTCAATGGATAGAGTATTGGCCTCCGAAGCCGAGGATCGCAGTTCGAGCCTGCGCGAGGGCACACAAAAAAACCGCTTCCTGGCGGTTTTTTTATTTATTCCACAACTTGCATAATCAACATGGACTGCGAACAAAAAATTATATTTCAAATAAAATAATACACCGCACAAAGAAAGGTGTATTATTTTTCTCGCACATCACAAAGAACATGCTTTTTAGATACAATAGAGTTGTGTATCATATTCGCATCCTACTTCTTGTTTTTATCATAATCCTGTCTGCCGGCTGTGGCGCAAACCCTGCTGGTCAAACAGCAACGCCTGATTTTGCAACCGCGGTTTTGCCTTTCACACCAACGCCAGTTTCAACTCCAACACTTGCGCTGCTATCAACCGAGGCTGTGTCTGGTGAAACTAGCGCCCCGGGTATTGCGCCTAGCGCAGGGACAACAACAACACAGATCAATGTACGCGCAGAACCATCCACGGCAAGCGAGACATTGGGGATGATCGGTATATTCACCAGTGTTCAGGTCAACGGCAAGGATGCCAGCGGAAGCTGGTATCAGATCGTTTACCAGGAATCGACAAATGGAAACGGCTGGGTGCGCGCAGAGTATGTGCAAGTGGATGCCGCAGCGGAGATCCCCGTCATCGGGGCTGTGGCAGGTTCCAGGGCGGCAGGAAGCGGGCTTGTCATCCAGAAAATAAACGTCCGCAGTGGTCCAGCTACAACATTTGAATCGCTTGGAATTTTGAGTCCGAACGATGTTGTTTTTGCCACTGGAAAAGATTCCAGCGGCGCATGGATTCAAATTGAATTTTCAACCGCTCCCAATGGAGTTGGCTGGGCGGCCTCAGAATTTTTACAAATAAGCAACCTTGATTCTCTGCCAATTATTGGTGAAACGAAACCGGCAGAGGAATTGCCAGCTGATGCTTTTTCAACACCAATAACCACCTTCTCAGCAATGGAAGACGGGGATTCGATGCAGGCTCCAATGGCGATAACATCCTTTTCAGCCGCAAATACCCGTGTCTTACAGATCACAGGAGATGTTTCTGCGCCCAGTGGAGATACAAAGGATTGGATCCAATTTTCAACAGACAGCAGGATGATTGTGATAGAGGTAATATGCTCAAACAATGCACTGCAAATGGAAGTATGGAATCGCGAGGTGCTTGAAAAAACGTTTTTACTTGCCTGTGGAGAAGAATTGACCTTGACCACCATACCGGACAATTTATATTTTTTGAGTCTTTCAGAACCCAACCCAGGCGAATCTCAATATACAAGCTATATCTTGAAGTTGGAAAGTCTGCGCTGAAATGAGTACCACCAGAACAAGGCTGCCATATTCAGCCTGTAAAGGGACAAACAATTTTAAGCCGGCCATTCTCTGTGACATCGGAATAATGCGAAAACAAGGTCTCATAATTGCCAAAAATTGGCTGTAAAACCAATTCGGGCTTGACGACCCAAAAAATGCTCCAAAAATACACAACTTTAATTCGGGGAAAATAAGTTCAGTTTACTGCAAAAAACTGCGGAAATTTGCAGGTTTACGCTGTTTTTTGATTGTGAAGTACTTGTGTCTAATTGTACAAAACTAAAAATTATGGTAGAGTTATGAAAATTTCAAAAATGCGAGGGCATAACATGAACGCAGAAAAAATCCCTGATATTATCATTGGTCGTCTGCCGGTCTACCTGCGTGCTCTACAGCGCATGGCCGATAATGGACTTAAGACCACTTCTTCACAGGAACTTGGCGAACACGTAGGCATCTCTGCGGCACAAATTCGCAAAGACATCTCACAATTTGGCGAATTTGGCAAACAAGGTACGGGATATTCCATTGCCTACCTATTAGACAAACTACGCGAAATCTTGAAAGTAGATCGCAAATGGGACGTGGTACTGGTTGGTGCAGGCGACATGGGCCATGCGCTTGCAAATTATCAGGGTTTCGCCAATCGCGGTTTTCATATCGTCATGATCTTTGATAATGATAAAGAAAAGGTTGGACAAAAAATCGACCAATTCACCGTTGAAGATACCGAAAAAATGATCGAACGGGTAAAAGCAGCGGGCGTAAAAATTGCCATGCTCACTGTCCCGGCCGCCGCCGCACAAAGCGTAACAGATAAACTCATGCAAGCCGGCGTAAAAGCCTTTTTGAACTACGCCCCGATCAGCCTCAATATGCCAAACAACGTAAAAGTACAATACATCGATCCCGCCACCCACTTACAGCGCATGACCTATTATTTATAAACGTAGAAACACATAAAATGTAAAAAACCCGCCAAATAATGACGGGTCTTTTTTTGGAAAAGCGGCGGAACTTCCCCGATTCGGGAATGTTCGCGCCCCACACCACTTCGCCTCAGACTTACCCAAGCCTGACCAGCCCCAATGCACAGAGTCAGTGCTCGAAACAGGATCAGCTAAAAGCGCATCCAGATGCGAAGCATCATCCTCTCTATGGTAACATCACGCGCATGAGCAAAATATGGAATGCCTCTGAATACGATACATCACGCCGTCGCCTCATCCCGTGCTACGACCTGTTCTATGCCGTCGCCGCAGACCTGACCGCGCGCTCGATCAAAACCCCATCCCCCGCCATTCTCGACCTTGGCGCAGGGACCGGCCTGCTGAGTGAGTTTGTCATGCAAAAGGTTAAATCTGCATCGCTAATCTTATTAGACGAATCAGCAGACATGCTTGCAAAAGCACAGCAGCGATTGGCGCAATACCAACCTACAATTTTCATCCAACCCATGACAGACCCACTCCCCGCCGGGGCTTTTCACGCAGTCATTTCATCGCTTGCGATCCACCATCTCAGCGATGAAGATAAACGCAATCTGTTCAAGCGCATTTATCAATCTCTTGCGCCGGGCGGGGTTTTCATCAACGGCGAACAAATTCTGGGAGATAACGAATGGCAGCAGCAACTCTATGAAGATATACATCTTAACGGTGCCCGTGCATTAGGCAGTGACGAGGATGAAATCCGCGCTGCTCAGGAACGCATGACTTACGATAAATGCGCCACACTTCCAGACCAGGTATCATGGCTTAAAGAAATCGGATTTCAAAACGCGGCATCCTTCTTTCACTCCTTTCGCTTCGCTGTATACGCAGGCTGGAAATCAGAACTCTAAAATATCATTTCTTTTCACGAGAGTATCACCTTGAAAAACCACTCACTAATTACCACACTAAAAAACCTGACTGGAAATCCGCGCGGCTGCGTCTACCCTGAACCATTATGGGGAATTCCTTTCAACTTATATGCACCTTACGCATCCATTTACATGGTCGCAATCGGATTAACCGACAAACAGATCGGCCTGATCGTCAGCATTAGCTGGGGATTCCAAGTGCTTCTTGCATTATTAAGCGGCGTTGTTACCGACAAACTGGGCCGCCGTCTCACAACTCTGATCTTTGACATATTATCGTGGACAATTCCTTCGCTCATATCGGCAGTCGCCCAAAATTTTTGGTACTTCCTCGCAGCAGGGATTATCAACAGTGTCTGGCGCATCACTCATAATTCATGGTCCTGTCTTTTGGTGGAGGATGCCGAAGAAGACCAACTGGTGGATATATACACCTGGATCTATATCGCCAATCAAATCGTCGGATTTGTCGCGCCGCTGGCGGGAATATTGATCGGCATATTCTCTCTTGTACCCACAGTCCGCGGGTTGTATTTTTTCGCCGCGTTCATGTTTACCTTAAAAGCTGTGGTCACTTATCAAATGACTCAGGAAACCAAACAGGGAATCATACGCCTGCATGAAACACGACATCAAAGTGTCTTTAGCGTACTTGGTGAATACAAGGGAGTTTTTCAAAATTTACTTAAATCTCCTGCAACCCTGTACACAGCCGGCATCATGCTCGTCATCAGCATCTCTGCCATGATCAGCGGTAGTTTCTGGGGCATTATTGTTACAGAGAAGCTGAATATTCCGGCGCAAAACCTGGCTTTGTTTCCCTTTGTAAAAACAGCCATCATGCTCGTTTTCTTTTTCTTGATCAATCCAGTATTGAACAGACTGCACTTCAAACTTCCCATGACCATTGGCTTCCTGGGGTTTATTATCAGTCAGATATTATTGATCACTGCGCCAGAGAAGGGTTATTTCATACTCCTGATCAGCGTATTTCTGGAGGCTTGCAGCTTCGCCGCAGTCAGTCCGCTCGTTGACAGGCTGATCGCCTTGACCATCGACCCGAAGGAACGCGCCCGAATTCAATCCATTTTATACGTTGGTGTTATTCTGCTTACCTCTCCATTTGGCTGGATCGCTGGAACACTCTCTACTCTAAACAAAGATCTGCCCTTTGTTATCAACATCATTTTATTTACAGCCGGCGCCGGTCTCGCATATTTGGGAGGAAAGGCCTCGCAAGGAAGGCAAAAAAGCGGAGAGTCCCGCTATTTTGTAAATTAGTAGACAAGTTTTAGGTATCAAAAAACGGGTAACTCAACAGTGAGTCACCCGTTTTTATTTTCTGATTAAGTCAACATTAAACTTGCGGCAAATTCCTGCGGATCACATTCAGCATACTGAAACCCTTTACCGCACCTTGTACCACACAAGTCAACGGGTTATCTACAAGATAAGCTGGAATACCAAGTGATTTTGTCAGTAGTTTATCGACACCGCGTAAAAGCGCTCCGCCGCCGCACAATGCAACACCACGGTCAATAATATCGGAGACCAATTCAGGAGGAGTCTTTTCAAGTACTTTGCGGCCTGTCTCCACGATCTGTTTCAACGGCTCCTGCAAAGCTTCAACAATTTCGCCGGTGGTTAATGTAACAGGGCGTGGCAGACCAGTCACCTGATCCTGTCCCTGCACTTCCATGCTATTTTCAGTATCCTGGGGAACTGCGGCGCCGATACGGATCTTTAACTGTTCAGCTGTTCCTTGCCCAATGATGACTCCATACTTACGACGCACATAATTGACAATGGCTTCGTCCAGATCCATGCCGCCGGCGCGCAATGTATCAGCGGCAACAATGCCATACATCGCCATCACAGCAGCTTCAGTACAACCGCCGCCAAGGCTGATGATCATATTTCCTGATGGGGAATTAATCGGTAAGTCAATGCCAATGGCCGCGGCCAAAGGCTGCTGGATCAGGAACGCTTCACGGCTCCCTGCTTCCATCACAGCTTCATAGACCGCACGGCGCTCCACGCTGGTGACCCCATAAGGAACAGAGATCATCACACGCGGACGAAAGATGCGCATTGAACCGCTTACACGCTGCAATAAATATTGCAGTAAAGTTTCTGTAATTTCGTAGTCAGCGATCACGCCATTTCGAAGCGGACGCGCGACTTCAATACTATCTGGAACTTTTCCAAACATGTCACGCGCTTCGAGACCTGCCGCCACCATTTTCTGGTCATCTACATCAATGGCAACAATCGTCGGCTCTTCCAATAGCACTTGAGCACTATCGGCGAGACGAGTGAACATTGTACCCAGGTCAATACCCAGGTCTTTGGAAAACATAGCCACAGGGGTTTATTGTTCCGAATAGGGAGAGCGGGTGTTCTTGCGATAACGACGGGCAGCGTCGAGACGCAAGTTGGATTTTCGTAATGCGGCTTCCATTGCAAGGTAGGCATCAGTATCTGCAGGTACACCCTTCGCAAGAGCTTCTTCAGCACGTACACGCGCAGCTTCTGCGCGGGCTACATCGATCTCTTCCACATTTTCTGCGGAATCTGCAAGAACAGTAACAATATCAGGTTGAACTTCAGCAACCCCGCCAGCTACTGTAAATACTTCTTCCTTGCCGCCTTTGCGGACTTTGATAAGGCCAAATTTCAAAGTGGTAAGAACAGGTGCATGCTTTGGAAGAATACCCATCTCCCCGGCAGCGCCAGGAAGAACAACAATATCCACATCACCCGCAAATACGGTGCGGTCTTGAGAAACAATTTCACAACGAATGGTCATTTGAGTTCTCCAGTGTCAGGCGTCAAGTGTCAGGTCAAACCTGATACCTGACACTGAAACACTTGACACTACTTATTTACGCACTCTTGGAAAGTTTTGCGGCGCGCTCACGAACATCCTGGATCGTACCGGCCATCATGAATGCCTGTTCGGGGAGATCATCACATTTACCGTCGAGGATCTCACGGAAGCCACTGACAGTATCCTTAAGAGGAACATACCGTCCGTCAATGCCTGTAAAGCGTTCAGCCACATAGAAAGGCTGGGAGAAGAAACGCTCGATCTTGCGGGCACGTGACACGATGAGTTTATCGTCTTCAGAGAGTTCATCGATACCGAGAATGGCGATGATGTCCTGTAAGTCTTTATAGCGCTGCAAGATACGCTGCACTTCACGCGCTGTCCGGTAGTGCTCTTCTCCAACGATGTTGGGATCAAGAATTCGGGAGGTGGAAGCGAGCGGATCCACCGCGGGGTAAATACCTTTTTCCACGATGGAGCGTTCGAGAGCGATCGTCGCATCCAAATGTGTAAAGGTCGCTACTGGAGCAGGATCGGAGTAGTCATCGGCGGGCACGTAAATCGCCTGCATGGATGTGATCGAGCCGGTGCGAGTTGATGTAATACGTTCCTGTAACTCACCCATTTCAGTCGCAAGTGTTGGCTGATAACCTACAGCGGAAGGCATACGACCAAGGAGCGCGGACACCTCGGAACCGGACATGGTGAAGCGGAAGATGTTGTCAATAAAAAGGAGAACATCCTTGCCCTGATCGCGGAAATATTCAGCCATGGAAAGGGCAGAAAGAGCCACACGAAGACGCACGCCTGAAGGTTCGTTCATCTGGCCGTACACCATGACGGTATCTTTCATAACGCCGGACTCGAGCATTTCGCGATAAAGCTGTGTACCTTCACGGGTTCGTTCGCCTACGCCTGCGAACACAGAATTGCCTTCGTGTTCGGTCGCAACAGAGCGGATGAGTTCCATGATGATAACGGTCTTGCCTGTACCCGCACCACCGAAGATGCCGGTCTTACCACCCTTGGTGAACGGAGCGATCAAATCTACAACCTTTACGCCTGTTTCGAAAACTTCCACGCGGGTGGATTGTTCTTCGAAGGAAGGGGCGGAACGGTGAATTGGATAATAAGAAGAAGCGTTGACGGGGCCTTTCTCATCCACAGGTTGACCAAGCACGTTAAAAATGCGGCCAAGAGTGGAAGGTCCAACGGGAACCATGATCGGTGCGCCGGTTGCAATCGCGGGGACACCGCGCTGAAGACCATCGGTTGAGTCCATGGATACGGTACGTACCCAGTTATTACCAAGGTGTTTTTGCACTTCAAGCACTAAAGGCGTCTTGCCTTCACGATCAACTGAGATCGCTTCGAAAGCCCGGGAATGTTTCCTTCAGAAAATTCCACATCTACTACACCACCAAGAATTTGTACGACACGGCCTGTTGAGTTTGCCATGAGTTCCTCCAGTTATTTCGCGGCCAGCGCTTCAGCGCCGCCCACAATGTCTAAGATATCGTTCGTAATGCCTTGCTGACGAACTTTGTTATAAGCCAATTGCAAAGCGCCGACCAATTCTTTTGCATTATCGGTGGCGTTACGCATGGCGATCATACGAGCCGCATGTTCACTGGCCTGGGATTCCAATACTGACTGATAGACTTGCAAAGCAGTAAAGCGCGGAATGATCTCATCAAGGATCACACGCATATCAGGTTCATATTCATACGCTGCAGCCGGGCCGGTGGATTTATTTCCAAAATCCTCCACCAATCCTTCTCCCTCAAGTTCAAGCGGAAGGAGCTTCTTAACTGTTGCGATCTGGCGCCCCATATTGACAAAGTCTGTGTAGACGAGGAAAACCTCATCCACGGCGCCGGTATTGAATTCTTCAACTGCAAGACGGCCAATTGCAGAAACATCGGCAAAACTTGGCGCGGCAGGCAGGTTGCTAAAATCTGCAATTACCTTTTTCCCGCGGCGGATCAACAGGTCACGGCCTTTACGGCCAACAGCTATATATTTAACAGGAACAGCATTCGAGTCAAAACGTTGAGACGTAAAACGGATCACATTGGAGTTGTACGCGCCCGCGAGTCCGCGGTCACCTGTAACAACAATCACCAATGTATTGTTCACTGATTTACGTTTCGCCAAAAGCGGATGCAGGCTGTCACGTCCCGGTTGTTCCGCAACATGTCGTAATACCTGCCAGGCTTTTGTGGCATAGGAACGAGTCGCCGTAACCGCATTAATTGCCTTGCGGACCTTGCTGGCGCTCACCGTTTCCAATGCGCGTGTGACTTGCGAAATGTTTTTTACGCTCTTAATTCGGAGCCGCATTTCACGAGCGGAAGCCATAAGATTAGTCCTTTATTCCTTAGTAGGATAGCCTAAGCTACCCAGCCTGTGCGGAAAGCTTCGAGGGCCTTCACAAGTGCGGCGCGATTATCGTCAGAAATGGCTTTCTTTGCCACAATATCCTTACCAACTTCAGGGTAGGATGTTGCCATAAAACGGATAACGTCCGTCTGCCATTGAGGCATCTTATCGAGAGGCACGCCATCAGCAAAACCATTCGTCCCCGCAAAAAGCAAAATTACCTGATCTACAAGTTCGGCAGGCTGATACTGGGGCTGTTTGAGGATTTCCTGCATGTGCTGACCGCGGCTCAACTGTTGTTGAGTGGACTTATCAAGGTCGGAAGCCATAAGAGCAAATGCAGCCAACTCACGATAAGCAGCCATGTCGAGGCGCAAACGTCCAGCCACTTGTTTCATGGCTTTGGTTTGAGCATCACCACCTACGCGAGAAACCGAAACGCCTACGTTTACCGCAGGGCGGATACCTGCATTGAAAAGGTTGCTCTCAAGGAAGATCTGACCATCTGTAATTGAAATTACGTTCGTAGGAACATAAGCAGAGATGTCACCAAGCAGAGTTTCAATAATTGGCAGGGATGTAAGTGAGCCGCCCGTACCTGCAACTTTAATAATCTTGTGATCATCTGCATTGCCCATATGTTTGCGGGCTTCTTCAGCCTCATCTTTTGAGATCGGGCCGGTATAAACTTTTCCATCTACGCCGTCTTTTTCAGACGCTAATGCTTCTTTGTAATCTTTCTTAACGATAACGTATTTGTTCGCAAGGCGTGCGGAACGTTCCAATAAGCGGGAGTGGAGATAGAACACATCACCAGGATACGCCTCACGTCCAGGCGGGCGGCGCAAGAGCAGGGAAACCTGACGATACGCCCAAGCATGCTTGGAAAGATCATCATAAATGATCAGGGCATCGCGCCCTGTTTCCATGAATTCTTCACCAATGGCTGTTCCAGAGTACGGAGCAATGTATTGCAAAGCCGCCGATTCATCAGCAGCAGCAACGACGATGATCGTATGTTCCATCGCGCCAGCTTTTTCAAGAATACCAAGTGTACGAGCAACGGCGGCCTTCTTCTGACCGATCGCTACATAAATACAAACCAGATCTTTGCCTTTTTGATTAATGATCGCATCGATCGCAATCGCGGTCTTGCCTGTCTGGCGGTCGCCAATAATCAACTCACGCTGACCACGACCCACAGGGATCATCGCATCAATCGATTTGATACCTGTCTGCACGAGTATCCACATCCTGACGATAAACCACACCGGGAGCAATGCGCTCCACCGGGCGGAAACCTGTGGTTGCGATTGGACCCTTGCCATCAATCGGCTCACCCAGCGCGTTAACCACACGTCCGATCATTGCATCACCAACAGGAACGGAAGCAATACGATTTGTACCGCGCACGGTCATGCCTTCAACGATACCGTCGTAGGCACCCATCACGATCACGCCCACACTATCTTTTTCGAGGTTGAACGCCGTACCCATAACGCCATTGGAGAACTGTACAAGTTCCTGCGCTTTGATATTCGCAAGACCACTTACACGGGCAATACCATCACCCGCCTCCAACACAATACCGATATCACTGATATTGAGCTCGGGATTAAAGCCTTCAATTTGTTTCTGCAAATCACCTGTGATTTGCTTGATCAAGTCTGACATTAGGTAGCCTCCACCAAAAAAATTCGTATTAGGTACAAGAACCCGGATAAGGGCTTTATCCGGGTATATGTGTAGTTTTTTCATGCACTTCACCCATTTTTTTCTTTCGTGAGCGAGAGTACAAGCGTGCCAATGATACCTGAAAGGTTGGTGATTGTCTAGTTACAATCACCAAATACCTTAAGAAATGCTGCACACCCTTGTTATCTACACAACATATACTATACTAACGCCCGTCATTTCATATTAAGGAGCAAATAAAAATGCCAGAGTCTCTTATTCGTGAAGAAGAACCTCCCAGTCGTCGTATGAAACGCTATTGGAAAATCGCGGTTCTCGCAAATATCAAGGATGACTCACATCCCAAACCGGAGGGAGTTCCACCAGACGCTTTCGCTGACTTTGACCATATCGAGACAATAGACGCGCTTCGCGCCGCGCTCGAAACTGATGGCCATTCAACAGTCTTTATCCAGGCTGACAGAGACCTGCCCTACGCGCTACGCGAAATAAAGCCTGATATCTGCTTCAACATCGCCGAAGGACTAGGCGGCGACGCACGCGAAGCCCAAGTCCCTGCCCTGCTTGAGATGCTCGGCATCCCTTATACGGGTTCTCGCGTACTCACCAACGGCATCTCACTTGATAAAACCCTCACCAAACGCATCTGGCGTGACCGCCGTCTGCCGGTCGCTCCTTTTCAAGAATTCATTGTTGGTGACGAACCCCTCCGCGCAGAATTAAAATTTCCACTCTTCGTCAAACCTGCGCGCGAAGGCACCGGCATGGGCGTGGACATGAAAGCCATCGTCAACAACGAAAAAGAATTGCGCGAACGCGCAATGTACATCATCAATACCTATCAACAACCCGCGCTGGTAGAAACCTTCCTGCCGGGGCGTGAATTTACGGTCGGCATTCTTGGCCGCGCAGACGCAAAACTATACTCCCGTCATCCTGAATGGTATGAAAAAGACGGCTTCCATCGTTTCCCGGTATTAGAGTTAGACACCACCCGCTCAGTAACTCCCTGGGTTTATGGCCTTGAAGCCAAATCAAAAGACGTTGGTGCAGATGGTTCGCCCGGTTATTTCTGCCCCGCAGACATTGAACCCGAACTCGAAAAAAAGTTAAAAATTTTGCGCTGCGCGCACATCAACTGCTTTACACACTGGATGTCTCCCGCACAGACATCCGTCTCGATGAAGATGGCAATCCGCGCGTCATGGAAATTAATACCCTTCCCGGCCTTACTCCTGATTACAGTGACTTGTGCCTGCAAGCAAAAGCAGAAGGCATTCGCTACGAAGACCTCGTACTCGATATCCTATATCTTGGCGCCAGCCGTTGGGGAATGTTGGAACCACGTGAATATATAGTAGAAACGCCAAAGAAAAAATAATTGGCAGTTCACGATTCTGGAGTCCATCAGCTTGCTGATGACTTGAAATTAGATTCCGTGTTTCACATTTCACGTAAACAGCGCCCACAAGATCAAGTGATCTGTCCGAATCCAGATTCGTTTTCGTGAACTACTCATAATAGAAAAGACAGGTCATTAACTTTCCATGACCTGTCTTTTCTATTTAGTTAGTCATCGTGCTCGCGTCCATCTGCGTGACATTCAACGCAATTCTCAAAGTTGGAAATTCCTTCTTCGCGATGCTCGCCGATGATGTTCGCTTCCGTATGCTCATGACATCCATAACAGGTATAGGTTGTGTATCCAGCAGGATGACAGGTCTTACAAGAAACAGTTCCATTCTCACCATGATTCAACGGGAAGGTGTGCTTTCCATTGAACTCAGCAGGGGTCCACGCGTTTGTTGTATGACAGGCCGCACAGTCAGTACCGAACTGGCCCATATGCTCAGTTGGCTCGGCGTGACAGGCAAGGCAGGTTATATCGAGGCCTGTAAATTGTTCGTTCTTATGACAGGCTTCACACTCCACCTGAACATGCGCTCCCGTCAACGGGAAGTTGGAACGGTCATGGTCAAATTTCGCATCATCCCAATTATTCGGGTTATGGCACACCGAACAATCAGTTCCAAATTTTCCGTTATGTTCATCATCTTGTTGATGACATGAATAGCAATCCTGAGGCGTGCCTTCAAAAACATCATTCTTATGGCAATCTTCACAGGCGGCTTCCCTGTGCTCACCTTCCAACTTGAAATCTGAAAGGTCATGGTTGAAGTTTGCAGGCTCCCAACCCTCGGGCGAATGACACACGGCACAGTCCTGTCCGTACTTGCCGTCATGTTCATCATTGTCTTTATGGCAGGAATAACAATCCTGCGGCGCAGCTTGCAGATCAGCAACCGTGCGCGCATCAAGATGACATTTCGTGCAAGCTACATCGGCGTGTTTGCCATCCAGACGAAATACAAAACCAGAATGCTTGAAGTCGCTGCCGAAAGTATCCACGCCATCATGGCAGGCCAGACAATCTGTCCCGAAGGCCAGGGTATGTGCCTGAGCGAAGACAATGTCCATTTGACGGTGGCAACTGTCGCACGAGTCTGATGCGAAGGTTGCTACATCCTCGTGATGACAATCGGTACAAGTAAACGCTTCTTTCTTAACGGTTAGCTGATGCCCTTCCAATGAATATCCCAGCGCTTCATGCGGAAATGTGTTCTCACCCATATCTGTCAGTGAAGCAGTGGCCCCGCGATGTTCAGGGTGACATTCGCGGCAGGAAAGGTTTGGATTATTTTGTGTGATCGTGCCATGTAGTTTTGCCACATCCAGCATTTGCGCGGCAATGTCGGTGTGACAATCTGCGCAGCGGTCGGCCATTTTATCCGCACCGATCGGAGGCACGTGACAGACCGAACATTCAGTGATCTCTGCGTGTGAACTTACACCGCCATACATATCTCCCGGCTGGGCATTCAACGCCCCCGCCGAAAACATCTGACTGCCATTCATAAACGCAAAGCCAATAATCACAACCAATGTAATAAGGGTTGCGATTATTCCAGTGGCGGTAAAACATCCAAGTCGATTGCTATGCATAATGGCATCCTATTTGAGTAGTGTGGCGTAATAAAGCGCCCCGCCCATGTGGACAAAGGCCGAAACGAACAACACCATACCGATCGGAATATGAATCGTATGCCAAAGCGCCATGAGCTGACGTGCCTGCCGAAGCGCGGACTCTGAAAGTGTCCCCTCAATTTCAAGCCCATCAAGCGTGCGTGGAATACGCGTAAAAATATAACGTCCAATGAAACCACTGACCACGATCACGATCGTAAATAAAGTGGTCACTCCAGCCAGACCGTTAAATTTCCATGAGGTATGCAGCAGAACCATGTATGGTCCCACTAATCCTGTAAAAATATGAAATTGCAGCCAGGATGACATTCTGCCCCAACTAGCGCTGCGAGTGCGTTTCCGCAGGCTGTAAAGGATTTCGGTCATCAGCATCAAAACAAAGCCGAAGATGCCGAGTGCATGGCCAAATAATTCACCAGCCGCAGGGATTTCCCGTGTTACAAAATATACCCCGCCGTACAACCCCGTAATTAAAAAACCGACAAAAAAAGCCCACCAGAGTTCTCTATTGCTACGAAGCATGATGCCCACTCCCGTTCTTTATTTTTTACTACCGCACGTTTCTCTCATAAAAAACCCTAAGAGACTGTTTAATAAGTCTGTGTTTTTGACCACAACACTTGCACCGCACGCCACTACAGTCCCCGAAGTGAAACGAGTGGGAGTGCAGGTGAGGCACAAAGACTCTAAGGAAAAAACTTCGTGGCTTTGTGTCTTTGTGACTTAGTGGTTAAGTTATTAAACAGCCTCTAAAGGTCTATTCTGTTAATCAGACTTTTACGAAAGCGAAGCAGACCTTTAGAGTTTGTGTGTACGGTAGAGAATTTCTACAAAGATACTTTCTCTCTCCACTTGATCCAGAAATCAGCGATTAGGTCGGCCACTGGTGGTTCAGGTTCCATTAACTTTTCACGAATGGGAGAAATATCCGCACCTCCTGCAATCATTTTCTGCAAAGGCCACGAAAGAGTCTGGTCACCCATCACAATCGCGCCGATCAACGTTTTCTCGCCGATCATCAAACGCATGTGATTAATATCAAAGCCGCTTTGCGCCGCAATGGCATCGGGCATATCACGCCAGGTTTCGCTGTCGCCGCGCGCAATCCCTACGATATCTTCATCACGTCCGCGCCCGACGGTGCCGATAATAGTGGTGGTCAGGCCGGCGAGACGTGTCACATTAAACGGTGCTGACTTTAAATAAGCCGTCTTGCGTCCGGCCATATTCATCCCCGCCACCTGACCCTGCTCACGCGCCGGATTCCACAGACTATCCAACACAGCGCGCCCCGATAGCGGATCAAAAGCCTGCGCCACGTCACCCGCCGCGTAAATATCGGGATCGTTGGTTTGCAGATGTTCATCCACCAAAATTCCGCGATCTACATTCAAATCAGTATTCTGCACAAGCTCAAGGCATGGATGAATTCCAATCGCGTAGGCCAGCATGTCACATTTGATCGTCTGCCCGTTCTCCAGAAGAATCGCAGAAACACGATTTTTCTTTCCGACAATTTCTTTTAATTCAGCATGATAATGAAGTTCCACCCCTTCAGCCTGTAAACGGCCTTCCACCACTTTTGATTCGCGTTGATCGAGCACATTGCTCCAATATCTATCACCACGCAAAAGATAATGAACCTTCATGCCGCGCGCCAGCAAACCTTCGGTCAACTCAAGTGCAGTAATTCCACCGCCAACAACCACGGCTGTCTTTCCGCTCTTCGCCAGTTTGAGAATATTCTGCGCATCGGTCAAATGATCCAGTTTTACAACGCCATCAAGTTTTGAACCTGGAACTTTCAACGGCAAAGCGCGCGCACCAACAGCAATCAACAACTTGTCATAAGTTAATTGCGGCTTTCCTTCTATTTCCAAAGCGTGCTCTGAACGCAGAATTCGTGTGACACGGCATTTATGGAAACTAAATTTTATTTTTTTATAATCTTCCAAAGTCCGCGGATATAAAGCCTTATCCTGCAATTCCCCTGTTAAATAGTAAGCCAGCCCGGGACGTGAGTAATATCCATGCGGATCGTCGCTGATCATGATAATTTCCCCAACCCTATCCACCGAGCGGATCGCTTCAATCGCCGCATATCCAGCTACGCCCGCACCAATAATGACGTATCTCATGCGCCTCTCCGCTCGAAGAGATCTGTCTGCACAAAACGCAGCACCCCGCGCGGACAACGCGCCACGCACTCGCCGCAAGTCAGGCATTCACTGTTCTTAACCGCTTCATCGCGCCAAACATGCGCGCGAACATCAATCCCAATCGGACAGTTATAGGTGCAAATGCCACACTGCACACAACGCGCAGAATCAGGCACAACATGGCCTGAATACAGTGCGGTGCGCCGGTTGGCATCGCTCTTGAAAATATTAAGAAATGACACAGGAAAACCCTCCGTCTATTAGTCGTTGAAATTGAAAAAAAGTTACGGGCAGGTTTTTATTGTAGGCCGTTCACAAAAACAAGGGTAGTAACGGAAGTCACCCATTTTCTTTACAGTCCCCAAACAACAAAAAAACAGAGCTGCCGTGTGGCAGCTCTGTTTGGTCGCAAAACTTCAGCCGTCAGGCACAGTCTTACGAGAGCGGAATTACATTGGCGGCCTGCAAACCCTTGGGGCCGTCTTCGATGGAAAACTCCACCTTTTGTTCGGCTTCAAGTTTGCGATAACCATCGCTCTGAATGGCGGAAAAATGAACAAACACATCTTCACCACCATCGCGCCCAATAAAGCCGTAGCCCTTGGTCGCATTGAACCACTTGACGGTTCCAACAAAACGCTCAGACATCTTCACTATACTCCTGCTGAGAAAAATTTATGCCGCCCACCCCGGCATTTCGGGCGCAAGATTATCATAGCGAATTATTGATGTCAAGATTGTTTTTTCTTCTTTATGGATGCGTATCTGGAAGTAAGATGGAACCACCAGGGCGACCACTTCGCCTGCATCTTTGCCCCGCGGATGACACCCCGCATCCCCTCCGGACCTGTGAACTGGTCCAGCAACAAGAGAGATCTCCCCACCTCGAAAGCTGCGTGCGCGTCCGAGCCAACTGTCCCGGCGAGATTGTGCATTTGGGCAAACAGGCCCGCCCGACGGTTGAAGCGCGGAAACATGCAGCGTGAGTTATACACTTCGATCGCGTCCACAAATGGAAGGATGTCCAACAAATCATTTTCCTTCCATCCGCCCTCACGCAATTCATCAAACGGATGCGACACGCTAATGAACGCGCCCTGTTCCTTTAATATCTTAAGCGTTTCCTGTGGTGAAAGTCCGCGCGGAATTTCCTCCTGCACAAAGGCAGCAAGAATCTCACCTTTGGTGGTCATGATCTCTTCGCCGATAATGATCAGCTCAGGATCAATGGCCTGTGCCTCGCGCGCGCCAGCAATTGAATTGTGATCGGTCACCACCACGCGGTCAATTCCCTTGCGACGTGCGACCTTAACCAGATCAACCGGACGGGTCAGCGAGTCTTTTGATGCATAAGTATGGCAATGGAATTCAAGTTTAATCATGACATTTGTTCTTGACAAAGAGTTTTCAGAGAGTATATACTGTTTTAGTCAATTTAATCACAGGTGGTCATATATGGTGGGCGCTCTTTTTAGTATGACAGGCATGGTAAATGAAAACATCGGCATCGTCGTCACTGGGGCTTTTTTACTGGCGATAATTTTATACATCATATTTCAATCCCACAAAAAAGCAAAAGATGATGGGCTGTTGTACGGCGTATTTTTTTTGATTGTTTATGTTATTGAATTCAGCATACCCATTGCATTATTTTTTTGGCTTCCCAATCAACTTGAAAATTTATCTGGAAAATATTTCCCGATCAAGGAACTCGCCCGTTGGATTCGCTGGGGTGAAATTTTTGTTGCCGGTATTTTATTTATCAGATCAAGAAAACACGCCGAAACACGCGGATTGACCTCATTCCTCGGTCACTACGCCTTATTCTTCTTCGCCTGGTTCATTGACCGCTGGTCTGGCATTATTATCATCGCATTGCCGCTGCTCTTCATTTACTATTATGTGATGTCGCGTGTTGCGCTTGAGATTATGCCTGCATCCAATCTGAATGATAAAAAAGAAAAATATAACAGGTTTAATGTTTTTCTCTCCTATACCTGGGGCTTGCAACAACCGATATGGAAAACGCCATCCAACACAGCGCAGGAAGCTGAAAAAAGAATTGACGGTGCTCCAAGTTTTATAAAAGCTCCGGGCATGGTGTGGACACATCCACATCAAGTGATCGGCATTACCGAAGGCCCAAAATTCAGCGTGGAAGGACCCGGCTTGATCTTCCTTAAGAAAGGCAAACAGCCTTTTGATGTTATGGATCTACGCGATCAATCGTGCAAATCAACGATCAAAGCCATGTCGAGAGACGGTATTTCATTTGAAGCGGAAGTGACCGCCTCATTTCACGTAGACCGCGAAATCTGGTCAAAGGAAAAAGCATCAAAACCTGCGGCGTGCAAATCCCATACTGCGTGAAGGGAGGGAAATTGACCGAAATTCAAACGGAACTTTTTCATATTCGCATGCGCGCGTCAAATCTGTATTAAGCTATCGAAGCAAAAAATTTACAGCCGACGGCAGGGAGGAAATAGAGCGCTGGAACGACCATGTATTAAACATTGCCGAAGAAGCCGCGCGTGAGGTTTTGGCTGAGCGAAGCATCGAAGACCTGTGGAGAGCCCAGGAAAACGAAAACAGCAGCGCAGCAGAAGAAATTATCAGTGAAATGAAAAATCTTATCAATGAGAATTTACCTGCAAACGGCATCAATCTGATCCACGCAAAAGCCTTCAACTTTTGCTTCAAAGAAGGCAGTATTAACGAAAAAGAGGAAGACCATATAACAGAACAGCAGCTTGCCACCTGGAGCGTGGAATGGAGAAGACAACAAGCGATTACATTGGAAAATGGACTGGCCGAATCTGAACGAATCCAAAACGAAGCGCGTGCATACGCCCACTCGATTCTGTTAACTGCCATCGCGGAAGGCTTGCAACAAGCGCGTTTAATACACCCAAATCTGCCGCGCTATGTGATCGCCATGCGATTTGTGGGCGCGCTCGAAAAAATGATCGAGCAGCAACCCGAAACAGTCGACAAACTGGAAGCCCGCGCAACCCTTGGCAATGTTAAAGCGCACTTCTTAACAAGACCGAGCGGAGAGTAATTTCCCATGTCCACTACTCCACATATCGACCCCAAAGATTGGCAAAGCCTATATTCAGAAAATCGGGCGCATCGCGATTCGTTAAAAAAAGCCGGAAAACTCATCCTGCCAGTCTTAAGCGCTCTGCTTCCACCGCTTCTTTTTCTCATTACATACACGGCGCGTTTACTGGAGAACCAGCCTACACAAGAAATTGCAAAATGGCGTTTAGCGCAGGGCATCATGTTAATGATCGTCCTGATTATTTTTACCTTACTTTGCATTCGTTATCTATTTAAGACCGCCGCGCGATTTTTAGAAAAATTTCATAACTTGACTGTTGAAAATGACGCTGCCAGTCTGGTGCGTCTGCGTATTAGGACTTCCCCCTCTCCCCCCACCGCTTTCCACGTGGATAAAATTCCCGGCCGTTTCCCTAAAAGGCGAAAAACTTGACCCACCCGATCACTGGTCAACCAGCGTGGGCGGACCTGCAAAATTAAATATCAGCACAGGTCATGCGCTTTATCTTGAGCGCGGCGGTTATTTTTCAAGGGTGGTCGGGCAGGGTTCCGCTTTTCTCGATTGGAATGAACGGATCAGTGCGGTTGTAAATGTAGGCCCGCACAGTGAGGAAATGTCCATCACCGCGTGGACAAAAGAAGGCATCAAGGTTGACGTAAAAGCAAAGGGAGAATACTTCCTTGGTCACTCACGAACCGAAGATGAAGACAATATCCTGATTCCTTTTGACGCTGAAGCCATTCGCAAAGCAGTGGAACATACCTTCAAAAGCGGCAAGGAGGCGAATGAATGGTTAATTTCTGCCGTAATGCAAACCAAGGGAATCCTTGGGTCTTATATTTCAAATCAATTTCTGGATGATCTATTCCTAAAAGATAACAGCAGCCTTACTTTGCTTTCCAATGCAAACATTAAAGAAATGCATAACACGATCAATGCCAGGTTGCAGCAATATGGTGCGTATCTTTCCAATTTCCAGATTTTCGATATTATCCTGCCGCCAAAGGTGAGGAATTAAGGGTTGAAATCTGGAAGGCACATCACAAAAACATTGAAGTGGTGACAGACGGCGAAGTAAAAGCGCACCAGATCCGTATGCGTGAAAAAGCACGCGCAGAAATCCAGCGCGACTTGATATTCACCCTCGCCAATGGACTTGACCGGATCGATTCAAACAACTTTCCTGAGCCGCTTCTGTTATCGATTTCTGTGTTGCTTGACCAGAATATGAAAGACCCAATGGTACGCGCAAACCTGGCAAAAGAATCGCTGGAGACACTTGAAAAAATGCAGGAGGCGATCAAGTTTCCGCTGCAATTGCCTGGCGAGGATACATGAAAGACGAAGTTAACACGATCCTCAATTATCTGGATGGCGAGAATGTCATGGTTCTTTTACGAAACCAGCTTCTTTCATCAAGCGCATCACGTCCCGCAGAATTAGCGCAGACAGTTGCCAGCCTGCGTGATGCCATCAAGCAAACCAATATCCAAAGCCACAAATACGCGGGCTATTATTATTTATTTTTAGGGTGCGCGTATTACGAACAGGATCAATATAAAAACGCAGTGAGCAGCCTGCAAAGCGCGGTAAGTGAGTTATGGGGCTCGCAAGTCAACAAGGCGCTGGCGCGCTGGTTGATCGGATTGTGCCACGCCAATATGCAGGATTTTCCAAAGGCGCGTAACGAATTACAGGAGGCCCTGCAATTGCTGGCAACCCACATCGGCAATAACTCACCGCGTACAGACAAGGAATATAGATCACGTCAAACAATTCGACAAAACATCAAAGATGCACATGATCGACTTTTCAACGAACCGCTCTTTCGTAACGTTTTGCCTGATCCCGCTCAAAGCGCTGACCGTTTCCCTGTGCAGGACCCACCTACAGATGAGAAAGATGCGTTCCCCACTTCATTCAACATGCCCATTTCGGTCACGAATGAAAATTATCCAACGATCAATGTTCCGGTCAATGTAAATAATGAGAATTCGCCGGTCAATAAAATTTCATTTCAGCCGCCATCACCCAACCCAGAGCCCAAAACCGCCAAAGCGGAGCAACAGCAGGAATACGAACCGGAAAGGCCGCACGAAACCCGCACGGATGATGACGGGTATTTGGTGATAAGGTCCATTCCGGTTTACAATAAGTTTGCACGTGCGGGAAATGAAAAAGGATCAAAACCAGAAATTAGCCAGGGGCAGGCCGCAGAATTCCATCAAGTCAGCATTGACGGAAAAATCTATTCCATTCATTCCTTGAAATCAAACACAAAACAAGTCAATGTCAATCAGGATGGAATGTGGGGTTGGATAAAAGTAAAGGGACAAAGCATGAATGCGATGAAAGGTAATGTTTCCATTAATGATGGCGACTATATCCTTTTTCAATACAACTCAAATGCCAACGACAATGATATTGTGATTGCCACCCGCAAAGATGCCAATATTAGTACGCAGGATGCATCTACGCACGTGAAGCGATTTCGAAAACTTGAGAACATGTTCTATTCTGAATCCACAGAAACCGGCCCTAACTATGAACCGATAGATATGAAAGCAAGCAACATGAAAATCATCGGTATCGTCTACTGGATCGCCTGATCTTTTTTTTCTCGCAGTTTATTCTTCCCATTCAAAACCCGAAGCACAGACAGGAAATCTACTCGCGGGTAAAGAATTTTGAAACCAATGACCGTGGACCTGCCTTGTTCATCAAAAATGGACGTGTGATCACGCACGAAGGCGAAGAAGATAAACACGGCCCGGGCGTCATTGTTTTGGATACCGCCAGCGCTGCCGTTCTGCGCACCGATACTGAGATCAGAGATACTGTTGGGCCGGGGGTTGTGTTCACAAAAAGCTATAAGCACAATAATGAAATCCGTAATGAATATATCGCGGGGAGCGTTGACCTTCGGGCGCAGCAGCATTTTATCGGGCCGCTGCCCACCGATCCATCCTTCCTTAAACCTGTGTTGATCTCCTCAACCAAGGATGACGATGAAATGCAAAGCCGCCGCCAACAAACCAGCGGAGCCACACGAGACGGCTTTGATATTTCAGCCTCGATCAGCATCAAGTTCAGCATCAAACGTCCACTAAATAATGAAAAGACGATTTCTGAAAGCGGCGTACGCTCGCAATACGGCTTTGACCCCGAAGCCGTGCGCAACGCGATCACACGTGAAGTGATCCAGCTTGGCACATCGGAAGACAGCAAAATTCGTCTGGAGTGGAATCAACTGCCCGCCCATCTGGTTGTCAATATCTGGCGCGAATATATCCGCAAGTTCAAACTGGGAGACTTGTTTATATCCGGCGCAGACAGCAAGTTGAGCGGATTGCAATTAATCGAAGATATGATCAACCAGCGCGTCAAAAAGAATACGCAGAATCTTTAGACGACACCGGCACGCCCACTCAAGGTTTGATGGAAAGCCTCGAATTCAAGCAGCTCCAATCCCGCGGACTTGAGATCATGGAAGTGCGAATCCATAATGTGCTCTTTGAAGCATCCATCGAAGATCAGACCATCCAGCAATGGAGCACCGAGTGGATGAAAATTGCCAAGAAAGAAGAAGATTACTTAAAAGACAAGGAAACGCTGATCGAAACTGCATCACGCGATGAAGGCAGCAAAGCCTTCGCAAAGATCGTCTCCAAGCCATTTAGCGGAAAAGCCACCCAGCCGCAGCAAAATCCATTTAAAACGCTGCAATTGTTGATCCTGCCTTTGAAGGAATTTATCCTTAACGAAAGCAGCGCCAATAGCGACATGGAAAAAGAATTAAGAAAACTAGACGAGATCTGGAAGTGGGTATTGGATAATAGCTCAGACGGAATTCCCCGCGCTCCGCAAAGGAGCGACAAGCCATGAGAAAAAAAATGCAAAACAACGACCTTATGGAAATGATCTTTGGCCTGAAAGATGAGAACGTGGAGTTCAGAACCAAATGGCGCATCATTGCAATCGCGGCCGCCTGGCTCGTCTTAAGCGGCTTCACCATGATCCTTACCAGCTTCGGCGCGGGAGGCAATGAATACAGCACCGTAATCGTCATCGTCTTAAGCTTTCTGAAATACATTCCCTTATTGTTTGTCGCGTACAGTCTTTCCAAAAAAATGGCGGCGCGTTATCTGGAAGATGTGTATGAACTGGATGATGAAGAACTTGCCTCTAAATTCATTGAGGATATTGCCTTTGGCAATGGCAACGAAAAGATCGTGATCGACGAAGGAAAGATCACCGAAGCAGACGAAATGTCACCACTGATCCTGATCGGCGGCCCCGGCTCCATTCAAGTCAACCTGGACAGTGTGGCGCTGCTTGAAAAAGTAAACGGAGAACCAAAAGTCATTCATCCGCGCAGCGAACCCTGGAAACTTGGCAGATTTGAACGGGTGCGCGAGATCGGAAAATCAGATCAGGCCGGTGAACGCGAATATGCCATCATCAATTTGCGCGATCAATTCGCCAGCGGACTTTCTCTCAAGTCGCGCACCAAAGACGGCATCCCGATCGAAGCGCAGGATATCAAGATCATCTTTAGTATTCTTCGCAAAAAAACAAACGAAACCGCATCCACGCAAAACGATACGCTTCTCTTTGCAGAAGGCGCTGTGCAAGCTCTGGTCTATAACCAAACCACCATCACCCCTGAAGCGTCGGTCCCTTCGGGTATCACCTTCCCCCTGGGACAGCACCATTATTCCGCTCATCAATTCCAGAGTTGGAAGAGTTGATCAAATCGCACACCTTAAGTGAAATACTGGCGAGCATCAGCCAAAAGAAGTGGACAATGCCTCCAACAACGATCAAACCATCGCACAAATGCGGGTGGAATTAACCGGACAGCACTCACTCAACGGAGAGAAAAAAGAATCTGTCCTGCCGCATTTCAAATCACGCTCCACCATCACCGCGCAATTCTTTGAGAAAAAATTTACAGCAAAAGCCGCACTGCTCGGCGTATCAGTTGAATGGATCGACATCGGCACATGGCAGCTTCCCTCCTACCTGATCCACGATAAACTCAAAGACGCGTTAAATCTTTCACGCGACAACGCCAAAAAACGCAGCGCCGTGGAAAAATCAAAAAAGACACATGAAATGGCCGAGGTCATCAAACTGATCAACAGCGTGGTGATCGAAAACTACGAAAAAGGTCACATGCCTCACAAAGGCCGCGATGTGGAAAAAGACCTGCACGAACTGGGCGCCATTCTGGTAATGAATCCCGAATTGAAAAGCCAATTCGCCCAGCGCGATGCCAGCAAAAAAGACGCAATCACCATTGCCCAGGAAATCTTAAAAACATTCCGCAAGGAAATGATCGCGGCAAAATTACTGATCGAAAACGACAGCCGCCCGCTCGAAGAAAAACAAGCCGAACTCGCCAAAATCGAAAAGGCCCTCTACGACATCTCCTATCTCACCAACCACTGGATCAAAAAACCATCATGAAACATCCCAACTTCACCATTGCATCTGAAATTCAACAAGCGCTGAATCTTGGCGCGCCCATTGTTGCACTCGAATCCACCGTCATCACGCACGGCCTGCCGCGCCCGCAAAATTTGGAACTCGCACGCGACATGGAAAAGAACGTGCGCGACTCAGGAGCCGCCCCTGCCACAGTCGCATTGCTGGATGGAAAGATCCGCATCGGACTCTCAGACGGAGAACTGGTTCAGCTTTCTGAAGCAGACTCTGTGCTGAAAGTGAGTCACCGCGATTTCGCCACTGCCATTGTTAAAAAATCTCACGGCGGAACCACCGTAGCCGGGACGATGTTCGCCGCGAACATGGCCGGGATTAAAGTCTTCGCCACCGGCGGCATCGGCGGCGTCCACAAAGAATCAGCGTTTGATATCTCAACCGACTTGCACGCCTTATCGAACATCCCGATGATCGTAGTTTGCGCCGGCGCAAAAGCTATTTTAGATCTGCCCGCCACGCTTGAATATCTTGAAACCATGGGCGTACCGGTCATCGGTTACAAAACTGACGAATTCCCCGCCTTCTACTCCCGTGAAAGCGGACTTAACGTCAGCGCGCGTTTAGACTCGCCCGAAGAGATCGCCGAATACGCCAAAGCCCACTGGGACCTCGGCATGCGCAGTGCCATCCTCGTGACGAACCCTGTCCCCGAAGCAGATGCCATCTCAAAGTCAGAAATGGAACCGATCATTGCCAAAGCGTCAGCAGAAGCGATTAAGCAGGGAATCCACGGACAGAAATTAACTCCATTCTTATTGGGCCGCATCAGCGAGTTGACCGAAGGCAAATCCCTGCGCTCCAATTTGGCATTACTACTAAACAACGCCCGCCTCGCCGCGCAAATTGCAGGAGAGATGGAAACGAAGAAGAAGGTTTGGGCAATTTAGGGAGTGGGGGGAAGTGAGAAGTAATGGACAGTGAGCAACGGGCAGTAAAAAGTGAGAAGTGAGAAGTTATCTCGCGTGGACGGTGGTCTGAGAAGATCACTGGCACACGCGAGATTTTTTTATTTTTAACGAAAAGACCTGACAGGTTTCCGTGAAACCTTTACAGACTCAGGTCGTTGTCCACGCAAAAGTTATGCTACGCAAGCGCCGCGATAAAACCTGTCAGGTCTGTAGATGTTTATATGTTTTCATAAACCTACAATTTTCAAAAAAACTTCTCGCTTATACCCATCACGTTTCACTTCTCACTTTTCATCCCCCATCCTTCAGCAATTCCTTCACCAAACTCTCCGGCACCTGCACCGCAACCACTTCCCCTTTGACCGTAATCACGCCGTTTGCAATGATCCATTCTTCGATCACAACCTTGCGTCCCTTTACTTCTTTCACCTTCGCGCGGACTTCGAGAATCGGTCCCATGGGCGTGGGCTTGAGATAATCCACGTGCAAGGAAGCGGTCAGATAACGCAAAGGCGGCTCGGTATCCATCGCGCGGTTTTCGGCGCGATAACCAGCGGCGGCGGCTGTGCCTGTGCCGTGACAATCCACCAGCGAGGCGAGCAGTCCGCCGTAGACATAGCCGGGGATGGCGGTGTGATACGGTTTGGGCTGAAAGTGACAAACTGATTCATCACCCTCCCAAAAACTTTTAATTTGATGTCCGAGGTCGTTCATGCTTCCGCAGCCATAGCAATGCGCGAAATATTCGGGGTAGTAATCTTGGAAGGCTTTGTCGGTCATGGGAAGTCCTTTTGATTTACGATTTACGATTTTTGATTGGCGCGACTCAAAGAAAAAACTTCGTGTCTTTGTGTCTTAGTGCCTTGGTGGTTAAACCACTTTACATCTGCTTGCGCTTTTAGATTGACTACGGCGTGGGTGTTTCGGGAATGATTAGGATAGGTGTACCGGTGGCTGTTGGCGTTGAAAGATTGTCAAAGACTCGAAAGCGCCCGATCACTTTCCAATCGTAGCCCATGAAAATCTGCACTTCGTATTGACCAGGCTGCCAGCCACCGACCGGGTCTGAACATTCGGTGTAGCCGCCAATGCCGCCTGTGCCGCCGTCCCAGGGCTGGGGTTCGTACCAGATCAATTTGCCATCATGATACCAAAGTGAAGTCCACTGCACACCGGGGATGGTGTTGTTGTAATCAAATCCGCCGTACATTTTTTCGATCGGAAGCTCAAAGACAGCCTTCGGGTCAATTGGATTCGTACCATCAAATTCGGTTGAAAATTGAATCGCAGTAAAAACCGCATCGGGGTTGGGAGTCACCTGGCCTTCAAACAAGGCTTCAATTGCAACCGGCAAAAATGGAGTCAGAGTCAGCGTGGGAGTTTCAGAAACCGAAGGCGTTAAGGTTTGAGGCGATGGCGGAAAAATTTCAAACACCATTGGCTCGCCATAAAACGGAAGCCAGATCGCACAGGCAAACAAAAGCAAAGCAAAGAAAAACAACTTCCAGGCATTTGCATTGTGCATCCGGCGCAAACTATAAAACGATAATTTCCGCGCAGTTTGCATCACCCGAATGGCGGCGCGTATCACAAAAAAAGCGGCGACAACGATCAGCAGTGAAGCGGCAATAATTCCAGCATGTATATCCATGCTTGAGATTATAACGTTAAACGTTTAATGGATACCGTTATAATGTGAGCATGACTCACGAACTCATCTTCCTCAAACTGGGCGGATCACTTATCACCGATAAGGACAAGCCCTACACCCCAAGAGTAGACAAACTCGCAGACCTGGCACTGGAAATAAAAACGGTTCTGGACTCAACTCCCAACCTGCTTCTGATTCTCGGGCACGGCTCTGGCTCGTTCGGACATACCGCCGCGAAAAAGTACGGTACGCGTGATGGTGTCAAAACAAGCGAGCAATGGCACGGCTTCGCAGAAGTCCGCTTTCAGGCGGCAGAGTTGAATCGCTATGTGATGGAAGCATTGCTCAATGCGGGCGTACTGGCAATGCCATTCTCACCGTCTGCTTCGATGGTTTCAAACAATAGAAAAGTAACCTCACACAACACACTGGCTATACGCAGGGCATTAGATGTCCACATGCTGCCTGTGGTGCATGGCGATGTGGCCTTCGATGAAACTCTAGGCGGCACGATCCTTTCGACCGAGGATGTGTTCGGGTTTCTTGCGGAGCAATTCCCGCCCACCCGCATCTTACTGGCTGGCATTGAGGCCGGCGTGTGGGAAGATTTCCCAGCGCGGACAAAGCTGGTGAAACAGATTCAGTTATCAGATTATGAAAAGATGCGGGCAGGCATCGGCGGTTCGGCCAGTACAGATGTCACTGGCGGGATGAAAGCCAAAGTGGAGGAAATGCTTGCATTGATCCAAAAGAATAAAAATCTGACCGTGCAAATTTTTTCGGCAGAGGAAAGCGGATATTTATCGCGCGCGCTGCAAGGTGAAAATGTGGGCACGCTTTTGTTGGAATGACAAAGAGGTGACGAAAAACTCTTGCTTTTTTTGTGAAACCTTCTGATAATAGAGATAATAAATTATATATAATCAACAAGGAGATTTTATGGCTACAAAAGCAAAACCTACCAGGAAAATTGCCAAAGCAAAACCAACGGGGAAGAAAGTTGCCGCAAAGAAAGTGGTTGTTAAGAAGGCTGCTCCAGCAAAAAAATTCAAAGCTATAAAATTAAAACTTCTCCGCCCTGTTCCTTCAGATATTAATATTGCGCAGGCTTCTGATATTAAGCCGATCGCGCAGATCGCCGCCGAGTTGGGAATCCGCCCTGAAGAGCTCGAATTGTACGGCCCGTATAAAGCAAAAGTAAAACTTGAAATCCTTGATCGTCTTAAGAACAAAAAGAATGGCATCTATGTAGATGTGACCGCCATCACTCCCACACCGCTTGGCGAAGGCAAGACCACAACCACAGTGGGCCTTTCGCAGGCATTGGGCGCGCACCTCGGCAAGAAAGTGATCACGGCGATTCGTCAGCCTTCGCAGGGACCCACCTTTGGTATCAAAGGCGGCGCGGCTGGCGGCGGCTATTCACAGATCATCCCGATGGAAGATTTCAACCTGCATCTGACTGGCGATATTCACGCCATCACTGCTTCACACAACTTAACCGCCGCCGCTTTGGATGCGCGTGTGATGCACGAAAAACAACAGGATGATGAAAAATTATTCAACGCGCTTTGCCCTCCTGATAAAAAAGGCGAACGCAGATTCTCCCCCACCATGATCCGCCGTTTGAAGAAACTCGGCATCACCAAGACCAATCCCAACGATCTCTCTGCCGAAGAACGCGGACGTTTTGCGCGACTCGACATTGACGAATCCACCATCACCTGGCGCCGCGTTGTGGATATTAATGACCGCATGCTGCGTGAAATCCAAGTCGGCCTGGGCAAGGATGAAGTTGGCTTTGAACATCGCTCTGGGTACGACATTACCGTCGCTTCAGAAATTATGGCGGTATTGGCGCTGACCACTGGCCTCGAAGATATGCGCGAACGTTTTGGCAAGATGGTGGTCGCCACCAATAAACGCGGCGAAGCCGTGACCGCCGAAGACCTCGGTGTGGCTGGTGCGATCACCGTGTTAATGAAAGATGCCATCAAACCAAACTTGATGCAAACTTTGGAAGGCACTCCCGCCACCGTCCATGCTGGACCTTTTGCCAATATCGCCCACGGACAGTCCTCGATCATCGCGGATAAGATCGCGCTCAAACTTGCTGATTTCGTTGTGACAGAATCCGGCTTCGGTGCTGATATCGGCATGGAAAAATTCTTTGACATCAAATGCCGCTACTCCGGTTTAATTCCGCAGGTGGTGGTGCTTGTGGCAACTGTCCGCGCGTTGAAGATGCACGGCGGTGGACCGAAAGTTGTTGCCGGCAAGCCGCTCGCTTCAGAATATACTGATGAAAATCTTGATCTATTGCGCGCTGGTCTTCCGAATCTGGAGCGCCATGTTCAGAATGCGCTCAAGTATGGCGTGAATGTAATTGTGGCCGTAAACTCCTTTGCAAACGATACTCCTGCCGAAGTGGAAGTTGTCCGCGCGGCTGCACTTAAGATGGGCGCGATGGATGCGGTCGTTTCCACACATTGGGCTGATGGCGGCGCAGGCGCAAAGAAACTGGCCGAAGCTGTTGTCAAAGCCGCGAAGAAGCCGAGCAAATTTAAGTTTCTGTATCCGCTGGATATTTCGATCAAAGAGAAGATCGAAACCATCGCACGCGAAATCTATCGCGCAGACGGCGTGGACTATTCCCCCGAAGCCGAAGAACAGATCGAACGCTACACCCGCCTCGGTTTCGACAGTCTCCCGATCTGTATGGCAAAGACTCATCTTTCATTCAGCACCGACGCCACCAAGAAAGGCGCGCCCACAGGATTCCGCGTCAGCGTGCGCGAGATCCGCGCTTCGGTTGGAGCGGGCTTCCTCTACCCGATCCTCGGCGATATGAGAACCATGCCTGGTCTCGGAACCCGGCCTTCCTTCTATGATATTGATCTTGACTTGAAGACCGGCAAGGTGCTTGGGTTATTCTAACCTTGCATAAAAAAACATACCCTGAAAATTTTCAGGGTATGTTTTTATCCATCGCAAAGCGGCCCCATGATTTCAACAAACTCCGCTTTTTCTGTGTATCCGATCCAGCGATAAAGTATATTTTTTGAAGAATCAAGCAAAGCGAATTCAGGAGTGCCGATCGGCGAGATCAAAATCTGCCATTGGGATTCAGAATGAGCATTTACTCTTTCAAAACGCAAACAAGCATTGAATTGTTTTTTTATCCCATTCACGATGGGCTGCATTTCAACACATTCCTTTCAGAGGCCTGAAAAGAATTCCAAAAAAATAAGCTCACGCTGCACGTCTGAGCGGTCTGGCGCGGCAATCGTTGACACTGTCCTGTATACAAAAACGGCCTGTCTCCCAACTGTGCCGCCCGCCTGACATGAACCATCAGGACAGACGCGAAAATTATTCATCTTCATAAACATCGACAGCGCTAAAAACATAATAACTACAATTAAGAACTGCATGTTTTTTTTCATAGACAAAAGTTTACCGCATTCTCATTAAAATAAAATTATTCCCCGCCTTTTGGCAGGGAATAATTTTAGAGAAAACTTTTAGCTATTTAATTATGTGGAAGCGGGCAGGCGCCGATATTAACTTTGATGATCGTTGAGCCAGCGTCACCGCCGGTGAGAGGCGCACAACAATTCTGCGCGGCATCATAACCCAAACCATCCTGACACTGACCCGTCCCAGTGGTAAGCGCACCTGCAGCACAGGCCGAATTCGTGAACTTAAGTTCATACGTCCACAATTCCTTACCGGAGCAGGTGATCACACTTTTACCATCCACAACAGTTCCGCTATCCTGGCACTTCAATTCGCCGCTTGTATCCAGTGACTCAAAAGTGGTGCCGGGCTCAACGCTGATATTCTGATAAGGAACTTTTTCCACACAGAATGTGTCTGACGCAACAGTGTCAGTTACCGCAGGCGCGGCGCAAGAAGCAGCTGCCTGACAGGCTGGGGCAAATGTTTGGGCAGGTGCAGTTGTAGGCGCAACAGCATCCACAGGGGCAGCCTCAGGAGCTGACTGAGTGGGAACATCCACGGGAGGGGCAGCTTGTGTTGCAGGGGCGGCTGAACCGCCGCACGCTGAAGCGAACACGACCACAAAAATAGTCGTCGCCAGCAATAAATAGGTTGTCTTTTTCATTTGTATAATACTCCTTCTATGTCGGTGATTTATAAGACTATTTCATTGTACAGTATCAGTACGGATAGGCTATGGGAGTATTGTCCTATTTAGTTATAATTGACCTTACATGAACTTTGCATCTTTGTCACTCACCAACCAACGAGACCTTATGAAAAGTAATGAAATGAACGCATCTGCCCTAGCCGAAGCCTGCTACCGGCAAATTGAGAGACTCAACCCGACGCTTAACGCATTCATCACCGTGATCCCGCCTGAAACCCTGCCACCCTTCAACGGAAGCGGATTGCTCTATGGAATTCCACTTGCAGTAAAAGACCTTTACAACACAAAAGGGATACGCACCACCGCAGGTTCGCGTTTCTTTGCAGATCATATTCCACAGGAAGATGCATTTGTAATTCAAAAAGTAAAAAAAGCAGGCGCACAGATCATTGGAAAAACCAACACACATGAGGTCGCACTCGGCGTGACCACCAACAATCCCCATTTTGGCGCTTGTAGAAATCCCTGGGACATTACACGCACTCCGGGCGGTTCATCCGGTGGAAGCGCGGTAGCTGTAGCAACCGGCATGGCACTCGCCGGACTTGGAACCGACACAGGCGGCTCGATCCGCATCCCGGCTGCGTTATGCGGCGTCGTTGGTTTCAAGCCCACTTTTGGACGCGTCAGCTTGCGCGGTATTCTGCCGCTATCCTGGAATCTTGATCACGCAGGTCCGATCACACGCAAAGTGGAAGATGCCGCACTCATGTTACAAGCCATCGGCGGATACGATGAACTCGACCCCGCATCCATGAAAACCCTGCCGGGCGACTACTCCAGTCACATTAAAGATTCAATGAAAGACCGCAAGATCGCGCTTGCCATTGGGAGTTTTATAGAAGAAGCAGACTCAGAAATTTTAGAGGCGGTGCATCTGGCCGTGCGAATATTGGCCGAACAAGGCGCGATCATCACAGAAGTAAATGTGGATTTCCTCAAAGAAGCTGCGCTTGCAAATGCCCTGATGACACAAGCCGACGGCGCAGCTTTTCATCGCGAGCGATTGCAGGAACACCCCGACTGGTTCGGCGCAGACGTCCGCCAAAGACTGGAAACAGGAAGAGCTTTCACGTCCAGTGAATATATAACAGCCAGACATACCCAAACCAAAGTGAAGCGTCAATGCGAATTGCTATTTGATGAATATGATGTACTCATCCTGCCGACCACACCCATCGCAGCGCCGTTACTCGAAGGCGAAAATGCCATAGAACGCGCGCGCCAATTGACACGTTTCACCGCGCCCTTCAACCTGACAGGTCTGCCCGCTCTCACCGTCCCATGCGGATTCACAAAAGCAGGCCTGCCCATCGGCCTGCAAATCATCTCGCGCGCATGGAACGAAGCTGGAGCCTTACGTGCCGGATATGCCTATCAACAAGTCACTGAGTGGCACTTGCAAAAACCGGTGATATAAATTACCGAATCAAAAAACACTCCATAGGAAATTCCTATGGAGTGTTTTTTGATTAACTTATTTTACGGTCTCATGTCACAAGTATCACCTTTTTCATTATAGACACAGGCCGGGTTACGGATACACTGGGTTTCGCCTTTGATCTTGGAACACACATCGATCGGATCACTGCATTTGTTGGTGGTTACATCGAGTGTGACACAGCCGGGGCCGCTGAGTCGCACCTCGCCGGGCGAGCAGGCTCCGAGGTCCGCATTGAACGTGGAGCCGGGGGAGCAGCCGGGATACGTTCCGCCTGTCGCCGCCTGGCAGCACTGGAAGGTGTCGCTATAGGAATATCCCGGCGCACATCCAGCATAAGATTGCGACGCCAGGGTCGGGTTATCAATCCCATACGGCGCTTCGACCAAACCATTCGGCGGGACACACATACCTGCCAGGCTATCCAAATATAAACCGGCAGAACATTGCCCATTTGCATCTGCGCCAAGCACACAAGTCTGTTGACCGCCGCGGTCCATTAAAACATATCCAATGGGACAACCCGCCACACTGACCTGCCCGATGATCGGCGCATAATTACACAAGCCTGATACAGAGTCTAGCACATAGCCCGGGGCACAGGTTGGGCCGGCCCCTGTAACAACTGGCGAATTACTGCAAGCCGGATTACATACTGTAATCTCATTTGTAGACTCTTGCGCCTTTGGCCCATAACAAGTGAGTCGGCGTTGACCATCCACCACAGCTTCTGAACATGTAAGTTTGTCACTGATCTCATAAACCGAGCCGGCAGGGATATCCACCGTGGCAAAGCCAAAACCCACCGAACAATAATTAGCAACCACTTCGGCGTTGGGGAATTGACAACCCTCAGCTGAAATGGCGCCTGAAGGAATAAACGCCGAAAGCTGACAGTACGGCGCATACGGCTGCGGGGTGGGAACCGCGCAACGGAAACCTACATCACGATTGTGATACGTCTGCCCGACAAAATGGCGAATGGCAGAATCCACCTGATCTGGATAGGTTTCAAATGAACTGCCGCGAATGGAGCGAAACTCTCCGCTATCAGGCCCGGTGGGGTTTACAGACGGCGCATTCGTATAATACGCTTCACCATACCAATCACTTACCCATTCAAAAACATTCCCGGCCATGTCATACAAACCGTATGGACTGGCGCTATTTTTATAAGAATCCACTTCTGAGGTGCTGCCATTACAAAATGCAAAATTAAGCAATTCGCAGGCAGGGCTTTCGATACCCCACGGGTATATGTTTCCTTCAATACCGCGCGCCGCCTTTTCCCATTGCGCTTCAGTGGGCAAACTTCCCTGCGCCCAAGTGCAATAGGCTTGCGCCTGATCCCAGGTGACACCCACCACAGGATGATTTGCAAACTGGGGATTACTATACACAAGTCCGCCAAGCTCCTGGGTCGGCGTGGAACAGGAACCAACCGCCACACATTGCGCAAACATACGATTGGTCACTTCTGTCTGCTGCATCCAATATCCATCCAAAGTCACCGCATGAACGGGCGCATCAAAACCATTATTTCCCATCGTAAATTCCGAAGGCGGTATATAAATCAACGTGCTGCCGTCAATCCATGTCATCGTCGCGCCGCTCTGCGGACCCGATAAAGCCACAGGCGCTAAAGTAAGCGTTGGCTCAACAAGTGGAGCATCAGTCGGCGGCAAAGATGTGGCCGTTACCACGATCACGACCGGTGTAGGTGAACCACAAGCTGCCAAAACAAATGCGAAGATCAAACCATATGCAAATATCATATACCTATTTTTTTTCATTAAATCTCCTTCCTCGCGAACTACACGAGCCATTTTATTATAATGCAGTGCAAAAGATTCATTTTGCGCGCCTGATCTCATCCACAGCCTGCGGATTGACCAGCGAAGACGTATCTCCCAGCTCCAAACCCAGATACGCCGAGCGGATCACACGCCGCATGACCTTGGCATTGCGCGTCTTTGGCAGATCAGAAACAAAGAGGATGGTCTTCGGCGCGAGCGGCCTGCCCATTTCGGCAATTACCATCTCAATTAATTCCCGACGAAGTGCATCGGTCGGACTTAACCCGGGCCTGGTCACTGCGAAAATGACCAGTTCACTCCCTTTGACATCGTGCGGCACCCCGATCGCTGCCGCCTCCACAATATCCTTATGCCGCACCAAAATCGACTCAACCTCAGCCGGCCCCAGCCGCTTCCCAGCGATCTTAATCGTATCATCCGAACGACCGAGGATATACCACAGCCCGTCAGTATCAATTGCGGCGAAATCGCCATGCACCCAAACATTCTCCCAGCGCGACCAGTACGTATCAAGATAGCGCTGTTTATCATTCCAAAAGCCGCGCGTCATGCCGATCCACGGCGCCTTGATCACCAACTCGCCCACCGCATTACGAATGGACATTCCATTTTCGTCCACGACATCTGCATCCATGCCAGGGCAGGCCGCAGAAAAGGCACAGGGTTTCAAAGGCAAGAGAAAATTACCCATCACAATTCCGCCGGAGATTTCTGTACCGCCTGAATAATTAATGATCGGGCGCCGACTCTCACCCACCTTCTCGAACAGCCACATCCACGGGTCTGGATTCCACGGCTCACCCGTGGACGCAAAACATTTCAGTGAAGAAAGATCATGCTTCCTGAAATGCTCATCACCCTGCAGAATCAACGAGCGGATCAAAGTCGGCGAGACGCCCATTTGATTGATGCTGTGTTTTTCCACCAAGCCCCACAGCCGGTCAGGAGAGGGAAAATCAGGAGCGCCATCATAAAGAAACATCGTGGCTCCCAACAACAGACTCCCAAAGACCTGCCACGGTCCCATCATCCAGCCCATATCGGTCATCCAATAGATCACATCACCAGCGTGGACGTCTGTGCCAAATGCCATATCCTGCGCCGCTTTGACAGGGAATCCGCAATGCGTGTGGACGGCGCCCTTCGGTTTGCCGGTTGTGCCGGATGTATAAATAATCATCAATGGATCTTCAGCAGAGGTAATTTCTGTTTCTGCAATATCACTTTGTGCATCAACCAACTCATACCACCAATGATCTCTTTCCTCTTTCATCTTTATACTTTGCCCCGTCCGCTTTAAGACGATCATGTGTTTTAAAGAATCAACCTGTTCTGCTGCTTCATCGGCAATGGATTTCATCTCCACAGACTTGCCGCGCCGAAATGATCCATCTGCCGCAAACAAAGCTTTTGCATGGGCATCTGTTAAGCGGGAAACAATTGCGCCCGCGCCATAACCGGAGAATAACGGCAAAATAATTCCGCCGATCTTCGCGATGGCAAGCAAAGCGACCACGATCTCAGGCGTCATCGGCATAAAAATTCCAACCGCATCGCCTTTGCCAAGTCCCAGCGAACGCAGTGCATTCGCGGCTTTATTTACTTCTTTATACAACTCTGCATATGTTAGTGATTTTGTCACACCTTCTTCCCCTTCAAAAATGACCGCGGACGATTGACCATTGATCACATCTGCGCCTGACGTATTAATCGTCCGCCGTCCGCCGTCCATCGTCCATTTATCCACACAATTATGGACAATGTTCATCTTGCCATCTACGCACCATTTTGGGAATTGAATTCCATGCGAGAGATCAACGGTTTTTGAATAAGGTTCATAAAATTGAATATCAAGAAATTTCAGAACCGCGTCTGTGAACCAGACCACATCTCTCGTGGACTTTTGCATAAGCTCCTCAAAATCCTTGATGTGATACGCGCGCATGAAAGCGGTCAGGTTTGCGTGCTCAACGTGTTCAGGTGTGGGGTTCCAAACAATACTGCCCCCGAATGCGAATGACTCGGTCATGGAAATCTCCTCAGAATTTGGCTGTGCTGATTCTACCGCTTGTTATGCAATTTACGAATCGCACAAAAAATTCCGTCAGCAAGCTGATGGACTCCAGATTCACAACTTTGGAGTCAGACAGCTTGCTGTCTGGGTAAAAGATGAAACAGAGATGAATACGGAGATCAAATAAACGTCTGCGTAAGTAAAAAAACCGGGCTAAAAATCCATCAGCAAGCTGATGAACTCCATACGTGAATCGTGACTGTGGGTGTTATATAATCATTTCCATTGGAGAATTATATGACCAGCAACCCCACTTTTTCATGCTCTGCCTGCGGAGCGCCCAACAAACCCGAAGCAGGGACAAGCCGCATGGCTTGCACGTATTGCGGCACCAACTTAACCATCCCTGAGAATCTGCAAACGGCGGCAAGGCCGAGGTGGAAAAATTTCGTCGAAGGCCAAACCCGTTATCCGTCTGGAAAAAGAAGCGCCTGACCTACTTCGCAAAGCTGAACCAGATCGCCAGAAAAGCATGGAACTTATATGCAGGGTGGACATGGCTCCGCTGGCTGCTGCCCACCTGCCTGACACTCCTTGTTATCGGCTGTATTGCGTGTGCGGCATTGGGCGCACTGCCGTCTGTGTTTGGGTTATTTAGATAAACTGGTCCCCGGGGATCACGCAGATGGCGCAGTTGAACAGATTTTTCTTTCTTTTTTGCGTAATCAGCGAAGTCGGCGTTCCGTTAAAAGTAGACTGATAAACAAAAAGAGACAGTCACCTTTGCGTAGTACCGGTGACTGCTCTTTTTTACGCATTCAACTAATTTTGATGAACAGCCGCTCTTTCGCGGTGTTGGCAATATCCTCTTGATTCGGTTTTCCATCTTCCACACGAATCTTCATTGGTTTTGCCGCCTGCGGCACATGACGCAGATACTCGACCATTCTTGCCTCCACAGACTTTTCATCCAGATCCGTATCTGCAAATCCCTGTACAGGCTTGCGCTTCAACAGCAAGTCCACTTTAGCACCGCCTTGCAGATTCTTCCACCACGTCCGCTCGCGACTGGTAATAACCCACAAATATCCGCCTTCTTCATAATATCCAACGGGGGTTGTGTAGGTTTTTCCAGTTTTTCGTCCTGTAATAGTCATCAACATCATGCCATTGCTCAACATGCCATGCAGCGGCGAGCGTAAAACCCATGCCATAAAATCATTTCCGTTCATTTTGAATTCACCTTTCCTTTGAATAGAATTTGTTCTTCATAAATCAGCCACGCCAGACCAGCCAGATACAAACATCGCTGAACGATTCCTTTATCAAGCGCGAGGATATGATTCTCTGCGAGGCCAAACAATCCCGAAATCCCGATGACCAAAACAAAAAAGGCAATGCGCCTCCATCGCTCACGCTGATTTAAAGAGACGATCACCTGCCAGAAAATCCCAAGGCTCATGGCGGCTCCAGCAATCGTGGCAAACATGGAATGTAATTTTGATTCGCTCACTGAATAAGGCATGGACGGATCAATCGGCGCTGTACAGAAAATCCCAGACATCAAAATGGACAATCCATATACCGCCACGAAAAGCAGAAAATATGCGCGCCTGTTTTTACTGAAGTGAAATATGACTCCCCAAGTCAACAGCAGACCAAAGCCGATGAAGCCAGTTTGCATAATCCACTTATAGGTATGCCCCTGCGAAGCAAGATCGCTGACGGTGTTCTGCGTCCAATCATACAGCGGCGGGACGAAGAAATGCGCCAGCACGATGACCGCAATAAAATAAGCAACTGCAATGGAAATCGGTTTCTTTTTCATTTTGCAGTCTCCCCTACTTAATAACCTGCTTTTCCTGTGTGGATAAATTTGCGGGCTTGTAAACAAAGATCAGCACCACAGCCCAAACCATCACAAGCGTGCTCATGATCGCAGCGCCAAGCCCCTCGCCCGCCGCAGAAGCCGTGATGAAATTGAATGCGCCATGCCAAAGCGCAACCGCCAGCAGACTTCCATCCGTGCTGTTGTAAAGCCATGTAAAAAGGATTGCGCCGCTCATCAGACCGAAGAACCAGCCAATGGCAATGGCAGGGTCGAACAAGTAGAAGAAAATCGGCAAGTGCCATAAGGCCCAAAGCACACCCAGCACAAGAGTCGCGTTCAATGCGCTCATTTTTTCCTGCAAGCGCGGCAGGGCATATCCGCGCCAACCAACTTCCTCACCAATACCATAGGTGAAGATCCACAGGAAAAGCGCGCCAGACTCCCAAATTAGGCAGGAAATTGACTTCGCCCAAAAGATTGAAATCCACCCACTCGCCTTGAATCATGCGCTGAACAAGCGCGATCACAAAATATGCCGCCAACGGGGAAAGGGAAATCATCCACCAACTGAAACCGATACGCCACTTGAATAAGCGCTTGAAAATATCAGCAATGCCAGATTTGCCTTTTGTAAGTCCGGTCATGATCAAAGCCGAAAGCATCGGGCCGTAGGCATACAAGTAATGCAAAGGAAAGGGAATCTGCCAGCTAACTTTTCCCTGAGCAATCAAAGCGAGCGGAATGCCGATCGTCCACGAAATTGCATATGCCAAAATGAAGTATCCAAGCAAAGAATTTTTTTGAATCCACGAAGTCTTTGTGTTCATTTTTTCCACATCCTTTATTTACTTTCCCGCTGAGAACGAATAGCGGATGGCCTTCTTTGAGCAGCCATCCACACAGGTGCCGCATAAAATACATTCAGCGTGTTCCATCTTTTCGATCTGCACCATTGCATTGACGTCCAAGCTCATCGGGCAGCTTTTCGTACACGACTTGCAATTCGTACAGGCAGACGAGTCCGCGACCAGCCGGAGCGAAGGCCACGCAAAAAGATTTCGTATCCAGCGCCCGATCATCATGAAGGGAGCCATCCAACAAATGGTGTGACATCCCGCCCGCTTCCCTGCAAACATTGCCAGCCCCACAAACAACGCGACCACAATGTAATAGATCAGGTAGGCAAAAAATATCGGGCGGTCAGGCGTGCCTGCCACGGAAATTCCATTTTCGGTCAGGTGTAAAAAGTCCACACGCTTGTAACCGCCCGCGCTCACTGCAAACCAAACGATCAACGAAAGCCACGGAACCCAGATCGTCCATTTGATCCAATCGATCTTCCCGCCGTTGACCGCCCTGTTATTCACCGGCTCCATCATTTCCTGCATCCCCGCGCCCGGGCAAATCCATCCGCACCACAAACGGCCAAAGAACAGCGAAGACAAAAACATCAATCCAAACATAATCAAACTGCCATTCACAACGCCGTTCATCGCGCCATCGATAATGACATAAGGTGACAGAAAATTCATCGTCACAGGGAAAGACAAAAACGCAATGATTACGAGTGCTTTGCGAATGCGCTGCCGCATGGGAAGTTGACGTGCCATATTTTCTCCTTTATTCCAGCCCCAAAATTTTTCTCATTTTTTCGATCTCAAAATCAACAAAGGCATCCACGCCGCCTTGTAAAAATCCTGACAAATAATTATAGAGATACAGGAAGTCATCCCGTGGATCATTGACCAGGCGGACAATGCCAACTGTGTGACGGTTCCCGTGTATGGCATTCCAAATTTTCCAAGCGCCTAATACTGGACTTTGAGGCTGGCCGGCAGCCGAAGAGCAGTGAACTCCCCTTTTATTTTTCCTGCCACATACGCCTCCCCTATCACACCTTGTAGCACAAGGAAACTTCGCCGCGCAACCGGCCCTAATTCCTCGGCAAACATGTAGCCTTGAATCGGTGTCCCAAACAAAAGCATATAGCATTGTGGATTTTGTATCGCCCATTGAAAATAGGATTTGCACATCGCGGAAAATCTTCCAGCGTGGTCATCTGCCTTACGGGAATCCCGACCAGTTTCCAGCGCGGAGGTGAACGAGCCGAAGGCATCCATCAACAATGCGGTGACCAGAGCATCGCGGTCTTTGTAGTAGCGATACAGCCCGGGCGCCGTCATCCCCATCTCGCGGGCAATCCCGCGCAGGGAAAGTCCCGAAGCGCCCACTTCGCCGATCTGCTTCCACGCTGTAGACATGATCTCTTCGCGGGTCGCATCTCGTAATTTTTCACGTCTTGTCTGTGCCATTCAGTCACCTTTTGTTATATATGTTTACAATTGTTTACAGTGTTTACTATTTTACATAAAACCAACTCCCTTGTCAAGAAATAAAACAGACTCACATTCTCACGCTATAATAGGGAAACTTCAAAAATAGGAGCATTTCATGTCCACTGTCTACGCATCCAAACACCCGCTTGTTGCTCACAAACTTTCACGATTAAGAGATAAAAATACCGAACCCAAAAAGTTCCGCGAACTCGTCAGAGAAATCGCGGGACTTCTTGCATACGAAGCCACCGCCGATCTGCAAACAATGCCAATTGAAATTGAGACCCCGCTCACCAAAATGACCGCACAGGAACTTAAGGAAAAGATCGGGCTCGTCCCCATTCTGCGCGCGGGGCTTGGCATGATGGAAGGGATCTGGGAGCTGATGCCGTCTGCCGAAGTCTGGCATATTGGACTGTATCGTGACGAAAAAACGCTTCAGCCCGTGGAGTATTACAACAAACTCCCGATCGATCCACGCGTTTCTGTCTGTCTGATTCTTGACCCAATGCTTGCAACAGGCGGCTCGGCCACTGCCACCGCTGATATTCTTAAACGCTGGGGCGTGAAAAAAATAAAATTTGTCGGGCTGATCGGCGCGCCTGAAGGCATAAAAGCCATGCAAACCGCACATCCTGATATTGATATTTATCTCGCCGCAATAGACGATCACCTTAACGAACGCGCCTATATTGTCCCCGGCCTCGGTGATGCGGGTGATAGACAATTTGGAACAGGATGAACATGGAAAACAAAAACGTTTACGATCTGAAATCTGTCAAACTCCCCTATCTCTCCGGCGGATTGTTACGCCTGTTCGTTTCACTGGTCGAAGGACCGCTGGGTGGATTGTTAACCCCAAGTCTTTTGAAAGCTCGGGCATTAGCTGGCTGCGCAAACAAGTATTGGATGAAAATCCAACACACCATCCGATCCACTTCACAGGCACACTTGCGCACAAAGATTCGGCGGTTCCAGAAAAAGAATGGCCGAAAGAATCAGCCACAGAATCGCGCGGATTTCATTTCGCAACCGTATTTGATTACGCCAAAGCCTATCGCGATGGAAAAACCACACCAGAAGAAGTTGCAAAAAAATTACTGGACGCCATTGAAACCAGTAACTCATCCACACCGCCTTTACGGGCAGTGATTGCCGTCCAGCGTGAAGATGTCATGCGACAGGCGCGCGAAGCTACGCTGCGCATAAAAGCAGGCAAACCGCTCAGCATCTTTGACGGCGTCCCAGTTGCAGTCAAAGATGAAATGGACATGCTGCCTTATCACACCACGGTTGGCACTTCCTTTCTGGGAAAATCTCCAGCCAAAGAAGATGCGAGTGTTGTAGCGCGGATGCGTGCTGCGGGCGCGTTGTTGGTCGGAAAAACCAACATGCATGAGATCGGCATCAACGTGACTGGATTAAATCCACATCACGGCACGACGCGCAATCCATATCACACAAGCCACTTCACCGGCGGAAGTTCCAGTGGTTCAGCAACAGCTGTCGCCGCAGGGCTTGTCCCCGTTGCCATTGGCGCAGACGGCGGAGGCTCAATTCGCATCCCCGCTTCATTCTGTGGAATCTTCGGATTGAAATCCACTTTCGGACGAATCAGTGAACACGGCGCCGCCCCACTGGATTGGAGCGTGGCTCATATCGGCCCGTTAGCGGGGACTGCCACCGATACGGCTTTAGCCTACGCTGTGATGGCCGGCCCCGACCTGCACGACCCCACATCATTACATCAACCATTACCCACCCTTGAAAATTGGAATGAACTTAATTTACGCGGCATCAAACTCGGCGTGTATAAAGCCTGGTTCCAACATGCCGACGCAGAAGTGGTCACTGCCTGCGAAACAATGCTTAACCGCTTCACAGATATGGGCGCAGAGATCCGCGAGATCGTCATTCCTGATCTGGAATTAAATCGCATCGCGCATACGGTCTCGATTGTGAGTGAAATGGTGCAAGCCATGAGTTACACCTACGCCGAGCATCACCGTCAACATGGATTGGATGTACGCCTCAACCTTGCTCTGGGACGCGCCTTCTCAGCACAGGATTATATTCTGGCACAACGCGCCCGCACACGCATCATCAAAAACTTTGAGCGTGTCTTCAAAGAAGTGGATATGGTCTTAACACCAACCACCGCCATCACCGCGCCGGAAATAAAAAAAGGTGCGCTGCCCAATGGAGAATCAGACCTATCAACCACAATTGAGATCATGCGTTTTGTAACAGCCGCCAACATGACCGGTCTGCCGGCTGTCTCCTTTCCTGTTGGCTACACCAAAAGCGGGATGCCAATCGGTATGCAAGCCATGGGGCGTGCCTGGGAAGAAAGTTTATTACTGCGTCTGGCTGTCAATGCAGAGCAGGCAGTGGAAAGAAAAGAGCCGCAGGTGTATTACAAGATTTTGTAACTGATATTTCGCTAACACATATTTATTTCGCAAAAACTCTAAAGGGCTTTTTGTGAATTAGGCTTTTATGAAAGCAAGGTAGGCTTTTAGGGTTTGCATGTGCAGTAGAGAAATTGGTATTATGATAAAAACCCAAGCACGAAAATCAAAATCTTTTATTGATAGGAGACTCTTATGGCTGACTTAAAAACAAAGATCAATGATGCGAGCGTGGAAGAATTCCTAAATGCTGTGGAAGATGAGCAAAAACGCAAGGATTGTTTGGAGATCATTAAGATGATGAAACGGGCTTCAAAACAGGAGCCCAAAATGTGGGGAACAGCCATTATCGGGTTCGGTTCGTATCATTACAAATACGAAAGCGGACGGGAAGGCGATATGATGCAAATCGGATTTTCGCCGCGCAAGCAGAACATTACCCTGTATATCGGTCTGGGCAATGATCTTGAAAATCCGCTTTTGAAGAAGCTCGGTAAACATACAACGGGCAAGGGATGTTTGTATATAAAGAAGCTTACAGATGTTGACACGAATGTTTTACAGGAACTGGTCAACGAATCATTTAAAAAAGCTGGTCACTCCAGGTAAGGCTTTCGTTTGGTGCAAACCTTTAAATGGGTATGCGGTTGATCTTTAGAGGCTGGAGGATAAGATGGCAAAGAAGGTTGAATTAAAGACGAAAGTCAATGATGCAAGCGTGGAAAGTTTTCTTAACTCGATCGAAGATGAGCAAAAGCGCGCAGATTGCTTTGAAATTCTTAAGCTCATGAAGCAGGTTACAAAGGAAGCGCCGAAAATGTGGGGAGCAAGTATTGTCGGGTTTGGGAGCTATCACTATCAAGGCTCCGGTGGACGTGAAGGCGATTGGATGTTGACCGGTTTTTCGCCGCGCAAACAAAACCTGACGCTGTATCTGATGAGCGGATTCGATCTGCATAAAGACCTGTTAAAAAAACTGGGCAAGCATAAAACCAGTGTTGGATGTCTGTATATCAAGAAACTGGATGATGTGGATAAGAAGGTCTTAAAAGAGCTGGTAACTGTGTCAGTAAAAACAATGAAGAAGCTGGGTAATAAATGACCCTATTTCAACAGGCTCAATAACCATGCAACGAGACCCGGAAGGATTCGAAAAAAAGATTTTGCATAAATTTGCACGATTTTCAAATCAACGCATTCTCGAAGTGGGATGCGGCGAAGGCCGGTTGACATGGAAATACGCCAACGTATCCAACTTTACCGTTGGATTTGATCCTGACCGCGACGCAGTACGCGTGGCTCGTGCAGAAACCCCCGCCACTGCGCAGGGGCATGTCCACTTTGCGCAGGCGAGCGCGAGCCATATTCCCTTTGTAAACGAATCTTTTGATATCGCCATTCTGGCATGGTCGTTGTGATGAATGCAACATGCGAGCATGGTCCATGCTCTGGATGAAATACGAAGAACGCTCAAGCCAAAGGGAACGCTGATCGATCTGCGGCCCGTGGAGTCAAACTGGTCGGTGGAAGTCTCTTCTTCGACGGGGTATCAGCTTGCAGGTAGATTGACCGATCTGCCTGCGGCGGTGGCAGATGATGAAGCGGCGTTTCAGGCGATGCGGAAAGTTGAATCCCGCAGGTGGTATGTCAAAAAAGAAGAAAAAGAATTTGCCTTTTTTTATTATTGGGATACGCCCTCCGAGATGAAGGATTTTATGGAGGACGAGTGGGATGGTTTTGAGAAATTGGAAGACGATGTTTTTCAAAACACAAAGTCTTTGTGGGCTGTTGCAAACGCCGATGCGCGCATTCGGGTGCGTGTGAAAATGCTGATCACACTATGGGAGAAATGGTGGAGTTAAATTTTTATCAAGTGCGCCTATAATGCGAGCATCAATCTCTCGGAGGAGAATTTAATGTTTGCAAAAAAATATTTTATTATCGGTAGTTTTCATCACCCTTGCTGTACTGGACTGTAACCTGCCCGGGGACGCGCCACCCAAACACAAACACCGGTTCCATCTGCCACCTCAACCAGCGGCGGGATCATTATCCTTACTCCCATCCTCATCTTTAAATCACCCACACCTATCATCATTATTCCAATCTTCACTTTTGACTTTAGCCCATAAGATATTTACAAAGAACAAAAATCCCGGCATGGGTATGCCAGGATTTTTTATATGCTATACTCTGAAAAATCAATTCAGCCAAGCCAACATTCCATAAGTTATTAAAGGTGAACCATGTGTGACACTCTGATCGCCACCAAACTCTCCACATCAAACGGCATTGCCATCTTTGGCAAAAACTCCGATAGACCCGTAAATGAAGGTCAATCCATGGTCTACTTCCCTGCTCAAACCTACAACGCGGGAAGCGTATTAAAATGCACGTATATCGAAATTCCACAGGTTGAGAAAACACACGCAGTACTTTTATCCAAACCTTTCTGGATGTGGGGCGCAGTAATGGGAATCAACGAGCACGGACTCGTGATCGGCAATGAAGCGGTGTATTCAAAAATTCCGGCCAACAAAAAACCGGCGCTGCTCGGCATAGATCTGTTACGCGCCGCGCTCGAACGCGCCGTTACCCCGCGCGAAGCCATGCAAGTGATCATTGATCTGCTCGAAGAATTTGGTCAGGGCGGCAATTGCGCTGCACATGGCGAGACCATGTACTATCACAACAGTTTCCTGATCGCCAACGCTGATGATGCCTGGGTGCTTGAAACAGTGGATAAGCAATGGGCGGCGCGTCAGGTGCAGGATGTGTATTCCATTTCAAATTGCTTCACGCTTGGCAGTCAATGGGACATGGCTTCTTCTGATCTTATAAATCTTGCTTTGCAAAAAGGCCTTGCCAAATCAGCCGGAAGTTTTAATTACACAAAGGATTATTCCGATTTTCTTTTTTTACCACTTTTGGCAAAGGCCGCACACGCCGCGCCACCACCACCCACCTGCTCGAACAAGATAAAGGCAATTTCAATATTCAATCCATGATGGGCACGCTGCGCCATCACAACGATGAAAACTTCGATCCACAAACCACCGGCATCGCATCAGTGGATGTGTGTATGCATGCAGGCTTTGGCCCGATCCACATCAGTCAAAGCACGGCATCAATGGTCACTTATTTGGATGGCAACACCCCGATCATTTTCGCCACTGGCACATCTGCCCCCTGCACCAGCATTTTCAAACCGATGTGGATGGACACCGCTTCTTCTCTTAACTTTGGGCCTGTTCCAGCATCCACAACAGATTCAGCCTCCCTGTTTTGGACTCATGAAAAGCTACATCGCGCCACATTGCTAAATTATCCTGAACGCCTCAAAACCTATGCGGCTGAACGTGATGAACTTGAAACAAAATTTGTACAGGGCGCATTGAATCTATCTCATGCTTCGCAACAGGAACGTGCAGATTTCTCTGCTGAATGCCTGCGCGAAAGTCTGTCCGCTGAAATTGATTGGATTAAAACGTGTGGAAAAAGTCCCGGCTCGCAAGCACATTCTATATGCCAGCGCATGGAGTGGTTTTAATAAAAAAGCGGGAGTAAAAATTTAAGGAAGTACATCTTGAGCAAAAAAACAAGTGCGTCCTTCAGCCTCGCTCAGGATGCGTTTATAGGAATACACATAGATTAGACTTTAGCCGAAATAAAATACAAGTACCGCTCCGAAGGTTTATTTCGAGAATTTGGCCGCCTCATGGCAACCTTTGGGACGTTTTTCCTAATACAGATAAATTCTATTTATTACCTATCCGGGAAACGCGATTCTTTAACGCAAGGCAAAATCAGCACAAACAGTCAAAACGTCCAGTAAAATGCGCAACAATTATTCAGCGGATGAACGAGTACATGGATCAACAATAAATAATGCCAACCAACGGCCAGGTAATTTCACCAGAAGAATTGCTCGAAACATATCAGATTCAAACTGTGATACATGGTCAAACCTGGAATGTGTTTGACAAGGGATCGGGCATACCTGTCATTTTTTTACACAACGGGGGCGGCACACTGTGGAATTGGGCACATCAACTTGAACATTTCTCTTCCAAATACCGTGTCATCGCTCCTGATTTGCCGGGATTTGGGCGTTCATATCGGCCTTTCGAACCACTCACCCTAAATGCCTATGTACAAGGGTTATCCGCGCTGCTCGAAACCCTGGATTGTCACAAACCCATTTTGGTCGGGAATTGTATCGGGGCTTCGGTTGCGCTTGAGTTCGCCTTACATCAGCCGCAAAAAGTAACCTCATTGGCTTTGTTCAATATCTGTGGCGGTACGCCAATGCTCAATCCGTATTTACAATTCTGGGCAGATTTACGTCCTCATACGGCTTTAGGAAGGCGCTCCTTCAGTATATGATTGACCTTACAAGTCATCCTGACTTGCAACAATTAAGTACACACTTGATCTATGCAAACAATGAACCTGATTTACATCCAACACTTAATCAATTCATTCAACAACAGCGCCTTGACCCCCAGGTTAAGAGCGTCACTATACTGGCTGGTGATGGGATTGGATAGTTTTAATGTTTTCAGTCACCCCGGCAAAAGCCCGCTCACTTTTTTGCCTGTATTACTGGGCTGGGGAGCACAAAATCGGACGCTCACCGCAATCTGGGCCGGATTTATTGCTGAATGGCTTTCCCCTGATCAATTCTGGCTTATTGAAAATGCTGGGCACATGCCCATGTATGAACAACCGAAATTAGTAAATGAAACGCTTGAAGTTTTTTTCAAACAATAAAAACAAAATAGGTGTTTCCATATGAGTCCAACCCGCATGTCAAAAATAGAGTCAGCGATTCGTGTTGTACTTGAATTCAACAAGGCTTTTAACCGTCATGATGTCGCCAATATGATACTGCTCATGAGCGACGATTGTGTGATCGAACATGCTGAACCAGCTCCTAATGGAACTGTATATTCGGGAAAGGAAGTAATCACCCAATACTGGCAAGACTTCTTCCATGCATCCCCGCATGCTCATATCGAAATCGAGGAAGTTTTTGGCTTTGGGATTCGATGTATTATGCGCTGGAGATACCATTGGGTCGATGCAGCAGGAAAGAAGAGAGACGTTCGAGGAGTTGACATATTCCAGGTAAGGGATGGCATCATCTGTGAAAAATTTTCCTATGTTAAAGGATAATTTTAAAAAATTATTTCACATCCAAACCCGTGATGCGAGATACGATACGATGAACCAGCACGATCGGCAGCAAAAGCACGATATGCAGAATCAAACTAAGCCCAAATAAAGTTGCCGCTACATTTAAAAAATTATTTAGAAATGGGGCAAGGTTTTCCAACATCCATGTCCCTGCACCGGCAAAGATCGCCAGGGCAAGCAAAACCGCAGCCCATAGACCAAGCGGAAGCCAGGCATGCCTATCAGATTCAGAAGGCATCATTTGTGCTGGAAACTGCAAAAGCAAATAGAACCAGAGATAAAAGTCCTTCACCAGGAAGAAGTCCCAGACCCATCCAAAACAAATTGATCTGGCCGTGAAGCAGCACATCCCACAGGGTGAGGATTTGCATGTGATTGATCCCCGCGTAGGCGACAAAGGAACTGCCTGCGATCAGCGGCGAGAGACCAATCAATGAATCGCGGACGATATCTGTTTGCTCGGTTTCCACATACCCCATTTGCAAACGTCCGTCAGGCAGACTGGCTGGCATAAGTGAAAACCTGCCAGTGCGCACACCTAATAGCTTCGCCATCAAAAAATGACTAAGTTCATGCAAAAATACACCGGGGAAAAACAGGATCGAGAACAGCCCAATTGTCAACTGTGCATTGCGCGTGACAATAAGAAAAACAGCTTGTATTTCACGATGCAAAAGCCGCTGGAAAAATACCAGCGGCAGAAGTAATAGAATAAACCAGAGCAGACCTGAAAAGGGCATATTCGCAGCTATGCAGGTGGATGATGATGCTTATAAATATTGTATTGACGATCTACGCAGCGGCTTTGGCAATGCCGCAAACTCATCTATTTTCAAGCTGGCCCCACCAACAAGTGCGCCGTCAATATCAGGTTATTGAAGAATTCGCAGCGTTGGAAGCAGTGACGGAGCCGCCGTAAAGTACGCGAATGGCTTGAGCAGTTTCACTGCCAAATAACTCTGTCAACGCGGGGCGGATGATATCTTTTACAACTGCATTCGCTTCAATACCATTGGACGCCTTACCTGTTCCTATCGCCCAGACGGGTTCGTAGGCGACGATGATGCGGGAGGCAAAAGCGGGAGATACGTCCCTGAGACTCTGGCTGGTTTGAGCAGAAACAACTTCACGGGTACGGTTTGATTCGTATTGTTCCAGCGTCTCGCCAACACAAACGATCGGGGTCAGATCAAAGGTTTGGGCGGAGATCAATTTCCGATTCACAATTTCATTGGTTTCGCCAAAATAAGCGCGCCGTTCGGAATGTCCAAGAATAACGTAACGGCATAATTCCTTTACCATTGCAGGGGAAATTTCGCCGGTGAATGCGCCTTTTTCCTCCCAATGCATATTTTGAGCGCCAAGGCTGATGCCAGATCCTTCAAGCAGCGCTGAGGCGGCCATGAGTGACATGAACGGCGGACATAGAACCTTGTCGACGCCGTTGATCTCGCGTAATTGAAGGCTCATCTTGAAGACCAGATCGCGCGTTTCGGCGATGGTCTTGTTCATTTTCCAATTCCCTGCAACTAATGGTGTTCGCATATATGTGATCCTTATAATATTGTTTTGAGATATTCATCAGCCATGAGGCGTATCCACTCGGGCGCGTCAGAATCTGATGAAAGGGTAAGTAATATATTTTTTGCTTCTTCTGTTTCGCCTTCTTTTAAAGCAATCTCTGCTTTTAATAACAGCGATTCAGACATATTGGGCTGCGCTTGCTCGGCCTGTAATAACTGCCGTTTTGCTTCTTCCAAAGAAACATTATATAAAGCGTGCCGGGCGCGCGCAATAAAACCAAGCGGCTGGCTAACGGAATCAATACGGTCAAAGAAAACGAAGCCGGGCATATCTTTTTGTTCTGAAGCCTTATATATAGCTTCATGAAAATCATGTTCCAGTTCAACAGGCATCTCTGTCTCACGATAGATCTGGGATGCGCGTAAATACATTCCTGCAACTGGAATCCAGGCTTCACGATCCTTAAATTCTTCTGCGGCGCGGATGAAAAATTCCTTATTACCGGGGCCGGCTAAATTGGCGGCTTGCACGAGTTCTGACATGGACGGGATGGTTTCTTTCATATCCCATAGGGCAATGGCAAGCTGTAGATGCGCAGCCGGATCACCCGGGTTTTTTCTAACCAGTTCCATATTAGCAAGCACTTCAGGGGAAGCGTTTTGCACAGTGGGCATTGTGGAATTTCCACCAGGACCGCCCTGGCCGCCCGGGCCGGGTACGGTAGGCAAAGGATTGGGAAGAATGGGCGTTGCTGTGTTAATATGAGACGGTAGGCACAGAAGTCGCCTCAACCAAAAGAGCAGCCCGGTTTCTTAAGACAGCGGCAAAAGCAACCGCCAAACAAAGCAAAGCAACGAGAGCCACACTCACCCACATCCACGGAGAACGTTTTTTAGATTCGCTGGCGGCAGGCGCGGCAATTTGTTTTTTAGAATTTGTCCGGTCTGTTTTTAAAGTTCCAGGGCGCATGGTAATGGCTGTACCTTGCATCGGAATGCCGGCTTCAAGCCACGCATCTTTGAACGCTTCGATCAGTTCCTCGGTACTTTCATAACGATCCAGCCGGTCTTTTGCTAGCGCCTTCAACAAAACACGCTGAACAGGCTCGGGCACCTTGGGGTTGACCTTGATCGGTAAAGGCAATGGAGTATAAATATGGTCGTGGATAATTGAAAACGGCGTATCGGCGCTGAATGGAACCTGTCCGACCACCATTTCATATAACATAACGCCAAAGGAATAAATATCTGTTCCAGCATCGAGGTCTTTCTTGCCCATTGCCTGTTCGGGGGAAATGTATTGCGGCGTACCCATGATTGAATCTGATGACATGGTGGATTCGCCAGCTTCTGCGATTCGCGCAAGGCCAAAATCTGCGAGATACATCGTTCCATCCGCTGCAATCATAACGTTGGAAGGTTTTATATCACGATGCAGAATTCCCTGCCTGTGGGCGTATGCCAGAGCAGACCCCACCGAATTAACCACCCGCTCGATCTCCTCTGAAGTAAGCGGGCCTTTATTTAAGCGGGCTTTTAGAGTATCGCCTTCGATGTATTTCATTACAAGAAAAGGCCGCACCTCATATTCTGAATAATCATAAACCGGGACAATATTCGGGTGTTCCAAACGTGCAACCACACGTGCTTCGCGCTGGAAACGCATTGTAAATGTCTGATCCTGATGAAATGCCGGGTGTAAAACTTTTAAAGCAACGTAACGGTCAAGCGCGGCATGATAGGCTTTGTAGACAGTTGCCATGCCGCCTTGACCAAGCTGCTCGATGATCCGATATGGACCAACGTTCTCACCAATATTGAAGGACATACTTGAATCTCCGCTTGCGAATTTCCCCGATTATAGTCGAGTGTTATTAATTTCAGTTGCTCACGCTGTAAATTGTCTGTAAATTGTCTGTAAATTGAAATGTATAACGTTCCGCCGTGCATGGTAAGCGGGACGAAGATTGCTGTCATAGGAGAATACTACGGTCTGACTCGTAAAACTTGAATGGAACCATCCCGACCGAGAATATTTGCTCAAATTCATCTCCGACTCCGGCGTCGATCAACTCATAGATATGGCTGTTTCTACTGGATAAAAGCTGTCACATAAATTGCCTGCACCCCAAGGCTCGAAAGTTGTGCATACAAATCCTCTGGAGAAGTGACAACACCATCTAGATCCCTATTTCAAAATAGTCCATGCGAGCAGCTACAGCCCCGGAGCGCCCGCCGCAACCAGAGAGTCTTCAGGGAAAGTTTCTTGCAAAAAGACAATCGCCTGCTCTTCGGGAATCTTCCCCCAAATTTGTATCTGTGGAGGATTATAGGCGCCCCTCACGATCATGCCGCCTGCTAGAAAAATGAGATAAAGCGTTATGGGAATTTCCTCTACACGGCTGCGACTTGCCAATTTCCCAGCCCAAATGATTCCCAATAAAACCAAAGTATTGAAATAAAGATAATTCAGAGACCTATATACACCGATCACAGACAAAATAACAAGAAACACAGTCCAGATCAAATATTCTTTTCGTCCACTGATAATCGAATTCACCAGTGAAGTGACCCCAATTGCGGCCAATACAAAAACAACAAAGTACGGAGTCTGTAAATAGCCCGCGCGGAAAAACGTGAGGAAATAAACGCCCAGATATGCTGTCCATATCAACAAAGAGCCGAGCAGTAAAAATTGACGTTTCCGCGCCAATTCAAATATACCAGCTATGGCAAGAAAGAATACCATGTAAGCGGTCCGCTTGCCGTATGCCGAATAGACCAACTCGGGCAAAACCTTCAAGCTGTGAACAACGCTCTCAAGCATCTCACGGGGATTATTGCGAATCGCAGTAAATACCGAATAATTATTATCCACGGGCGTGCCATATAATTCACGCGCCTCAAGGATCGCGCATCGTGAAAAACTCTGTTGGCAGGATTCGTTTTCCTGATAAAGCTCGGCCTGTCCCTGCTCAAAAGCAATATACGATCTTTCCCTGGTTCCCAAAGAAAAGTTTCCGGTAACAAATCCGTAAACAAGAAAATAGCCAAAAACAAAAATCAAAAAGGGCAGCGCAGTATAAAGAAGATGTTTAATTTTATTAACGGAAGACCGCAGGAACAAAAGAGAAAGAACCACAAAAATAACAAACAAAACCAGACCATCATTTCTTGACAGCGCAGCCAAACCCAGAAAACATGAGATCCATCCGAGTTGTTTTTCTTCTCTGGTTTCGTAATAAGTTATTACCTTCCAAAAAGCAAAACCGGACATAGCAGCGAACAAAGCATCCGTCGGATTGTCCAATATGTCGGTCAAAACGGTCATGGAAAATAAAACTCCCGCCATCACCAGTGGATAAGACAGCCTGCTCAACCGTTTTGCGATCAGAAAACTACCCAGCCACATCAACCCGAACAACAGCACCCGCCCCACAGCTGCGCTCTGCATCATCCAATACGGAGAACTCTTAAAAGGCAGATAAGTGAACGCATAGAATATCGCCACAAAAGGATTCCACTCAAATGGAGTCAGGGTTCCATTGATCAACTCCCTGCCCGCGTTGATATAAATCGCCTCATCCCAAAGATTAATATCCTGCAAAGTCGGCATGAAACGATACAACATAAAAAGGATTTGAATCAAAAAGATCAACAGCGCAATCAAATCCCCATTCTTTGAAATATCCCAAAGGGCGTTACTCTTTATTTTCTGTGAAAAATTCATATTTTTATTTTTTCTCTAGCCCGCACACAAACCCTAAAGTCTGATTAAAAACCTCGTGTACAGAGAGCAATTATTTTTCAAAATCAGTCATCACGTAACAGCACAAAAACAACAGGTCATTAAAAAGCGGACAGAAAAATCTCCGCCCGCCTTCCATACCCTATTTAAGGTCAATGCTTACATTCACAATTCCGTTTTCAGGCGTCAACGTTAAATTAAAAAGCTGTGAGGTACCATCACCGCAATTTACAGTCCATTCTTCCTGCCAGACACCGCTGGAATCCGGTTCCTGAGTGATGGAAATTATCGTTCCCTCTGCCGTTGGAGCCGCACAGCCCTGTATCGCCGCAAAGATCTGCACCGTTGACCAGGCCACAATGCGCGTGGAATCATCTGTCAGCCCGCCTTGCGGAGCATCACTGCTGTCAAAATTAGGGATCGGAATCGTTGGGCTGTTTGGGTCATTGGGATCCGAAGGAATCCCGGTGGGAATTTCAAAATTTTGAAGCTGCTCATAAGTTGATTGCGCAGCCACATATCCTTGATAACCATAAAAGCCCCCCGCAGCAGTAACCACACAGCAACAACACAAAACGACAGCAACCACCACACCAATAATTATATTGCGGTTTGAATTTGATTTAGCCTGATCTGATTCCATTGAATTTTCCATGATTTTCCTCTACATTAAAAAATTTAATTTTCAACTCGTAATACGACAACATTTATACCGCCGGCAGGTTCAGGAGAAAAACTCACCGCGTAGGTATGCTCCTCACCACACGCATCCAAATGCCACAACTCCGCCCAACTTGCATCGATCACATCCTGCGGCAGGTTCAACACATCCACTGAAGTTAATAAAATAGTATCACAGCTTAAAGCGCCTTCCTCCTTCTCAATTAATTGATAGCCTGTTCCTGAAGTTCGGCACTCGCAATCCCATTATAGCGATACCCGTCCGGCACCTCTGGTATGGAAAATTTTCCAAGATTGGGAATAATGACAATACCCGCCGCGGCCACAAGCAACAAGCATAAAAAACAATCACAGCAATCATGATCATCTGCGCGATCGTTCTCTTGGGCTTCGGCAAAACATTTTTCGGACTTTCCATTCAATGCTCCTGTTTGATTAATATTTTTTGGATTTTATCAGTGACAGGTCAATACTCCAAACCCCAAAAAGTGGGATAAAAACCACGTATCTCACTTAAATTTTTCCTGCTTCTGTTTCGAAATATATTCTCACCCTGTGAGAGGAAACAAAATGCGGTGCAAATTTTTATTTGCACCGCATTCAACCTAACAATTATTTATCGAGCAGAGCCGCCACGCCGGGCAATTCCTTGCCTTCAAGGAATTCGAGTGACGCACCGCCGCCAGTGGAGACGTGCGTCATTTGCTTGGCAACGCCAGCCTTCTTCACCGCACTGGCCGAGTCACCGCCGCCAATGACTGTGATCGCACCGGATTCAGCCAACATGCGCGCCAGGGCAAACGTCCCTTCGGCGAATTTTGGCATTTCAAAAACGCCCACGGGACCATTCCACACCACGAGCTTCACTCCGTTCAAGGAGGTCTTATACAGTTCGAGAGTCTTCGGGCCAACATCGAGCATGCGCCAGCCAGCTGGGATCTTATCCACATCCACGATCTGGGTGTTGGCTTCCGCGTCAAATTTATCAGCAATGATCGCATCCACAGGGAGAATTAATTTATCGCTTGATTTCGCCAAAATGGTTTTTGCCAATTCCAAAGATTCGGCTTCCACGAGGCTGTCTTGCATATTCAATCCCTGCGCAGCGAGGAAAGTGTTTGCCATTCCCCCACCGATGATCAATTTATCGCATTTGGAAAGCAGAGTTTCAACAACCAAAATCTTGTCGCTGATCTTTGCCCCGCCAAGAATGGCGATATAAGGATGCACAGGGTTTGCAACTGCACGTCCCAGATATTCAAGCTCCTGTTCCATTAGGAAGCCGGAAACAGCGGGCAGGAAGCGTGCGATCCCTTCCGTGGAAGAATGTGCGCGATGCGCAGAACCAAACGCATCGTTGACATATACATCACCGAGAGCAGCCATTTGCTTGGCGAGATCGAGGTCATTCTTTTCTTCGCCGGCGTGATAGCGGGTGTTTTCCAGCATCATCACGTCACCGGGTTTCATGGCCTTCGCAAGTTTCTCAACTTCCGCGCCAACGCAATCGGGCGCCATCTGCACGGGAGTCCCTAACAGCGCAGCCAATGCTTCCGAAGCAGCACGCAGGCTAAAGGCTGAGTCAGATGCGGATTTTGGTCGCCCTAAATGACTCATCAAAATTAAAGATGCACCCTGTTCGAGCACGTATTTAATTGTCGGCAGTGCGGCTTTGATGCGCTTGTCGTCGGTGACTTTGCCATCAGCCATCGGCACGTTGAAATCCACGCGCATGAGCACGCGTTTGTTTTTGATGTCAATATCTTTGACTGTCTTTTTCATTGTTGCTCCATATTCGAACGTACACATGAAAACAGGTACACAAGTGATCTATCTACCTGTGTACCTGTTTATTTATTTATTAAAGTTTTTTTGCCATCAATGCTGTGAGGTCAGCGGTGCGGCAGGCATAACCCCATTCATTGTCGTACCAGGCTACAACCTTGACCATGTTGCCGAGAACGATCGTATCCAGTGCGCTGAAGACACTGGAGAAAGTTGTGCCGCGCAGATCAGTGGAGACGAGAGGTTCGTCGGTGACGCTGAGATAGCCCTTCATGGAACCATTGGCATACTCAAGCATGGCTTCGCGAATTTCTTCGATGCTGGCTTCTTTGTTTAAGATGGCGGTGAAATCAACCACTGAAACGGTAGGCGTGGGAACGCGGAAAGCCATACCGGCAAATTTGCCTTTCAATTCAGGGATGACGAGACCGACTGCTTTGGCTGCGCCGGTGGAAGAAGGCACAATGTTTTGGGCAGCAGCGCGGGCATCACGCAAATCTTTTGCGCCAACATCCTGCAATTTCTGTGAGCCGGTGTAAGCGTGGACTGTGGTGAGTAAACCACGATCAATGCCGAATTTGTCGTTGAGCACTTTGGCAACCGGTGCGAGACCATTGGTTGTGCAGGATGCGTTGGAAACGATGTGGTGTTTCTTGGCATCGTATTTGTCTTCGTTGACACCCAACACAATGGTGATGTCTTCGTTCTTGGCAGGTGCTGAAATGATCACTTTCTTTGCGCCGCCGGCTTCGATGTGAACTTTGGCTTTGGTGGCGTCGGTGAAGAAACCGGTGGCCTCGATGACAATATCCACACCTGATTCACTCCACTTGATGGCGGCCGGGTCTTTTTCAGCTGAGACTTTGACTGGCTTGCCGTCAATGATGAGGTTGCCGTCTTTTACTTCTACTGTGCCGTCGAAATTACCATAGGTCGAATCGTACTTAAGAAGATGAGCGTTTGTTGCGGGGTCAAACAAATCATTAACCGCTACAACTTCGATATCTTTCGGGTAACGAGCCTTGAGTGTTCGAAGAACAAGACGACCAATGCGGCCAAAACCATTAATACCAACTTTTACTGACATTTGAATTCTCCTTAAAAAGAAATTTAATTTGTTTGTGAATTTTCACACAATCCATATTCTAACATAGATTTTGTGAATTATAGCACTGCGATAGGCACAGCGAGGTCAATCGCGGCCATATCTAAAAACGAGATGAAACATAGTAAGTTCAGAAAAGACATTATAACCAAAAAGCCCACTAGGCGTGTTGTCTGGATGACTTTAAATTCCTCCCCCCTTTCTGAAACCATGGTTAATCAGGCCTGATATTACTACATTACCAGAACGGAGGTGTAGACAGGAACACAACAAATCTTATTTATCACTGTCTACCCATGCCGGTTTCAAAATTAACGCAATAGATGGCGCATATCAAAATTACTTAAATAGCCGGTAACGTTTTCAAAAACTCCCAAGTCTTTGCAAGTGATGGCACATATAACCGTTCCTCTGGTGAATGTAAATCTCTGATTGTCGGTCCCATTGAGATGGTATCCAATCCGCCGCAGCGGTCGCTGATGATTCCGCATTCGAGTCCGCCATGGGTGAGTTCGATCTTGGGGTCTTCTTCGACGATACCGCGATATGTGTCGACGCATTGCTTGAGAAGCGGGGATGCCATGTTCGGCTGCCAAGGTGGGAACATTTTCGTTCTTTCGGTCTTTGCGCCTGCCAGCCATGCGACAGTTTCGACTCGTCTGGTAATTTCATCCAATCTCGAAAAGACCGCGCTGCGATTTGTGGAGACAACGGACAGCCCGTCCTCTTTCAACTCCATCACGCCAATGTTATTGGACGTTTCGACGAAGGCGGGCATATCTGCAAACATGGATGTCACTCCATGCGGCAACGCCATCAGCAAGCGGATTGCTGCCTGAGTTTCAGCGGAGTTAATGGTGCGGGAAGACTCGCCGCTGATTTCGTTCAGCGTGAGCACAAGCCCTGCCTCTGTTTTGGCAAGTTCACTTTGGACGACGGCTTGAATGGCAGAGAATTTTTCTTTGCACAGTGTCGCATTATCCTTCGCACAAACGAATACTGCTTCCGCGTCGCGTGGGATGGCGTTGCGCGCCGTCCCGCCTTTGAGCGTGGATAGGCGAATTTCCATATCGCGTTGAATAAAGTCCAGTATGCGGGCGATGAGTTTGTTTGCGTTCGTGCGAAACTTGTTGATATCTTCTCCAGAATGCCCGCCTTGCAAGCCGCTGACCTTCAACTCAAAAGCAACTTCATTCTGCTTTTGTGAGTCCCATGTGACGGGTAATATCATGTACACACTTCCACCGCCTGCACACCCCACCGTAAAAACGCCTTCTGTTTCAGAATCCACATTGATAAGTGTTTTGCCTGTTAGCAGCGTTGGGTCAAGGGTATCTGCGCCGACAAGTCCCGACTCTTCTTCGACAGTCAGCAGCAACTCAAGCCGCGGATGTTTGACAGACTCATCTTCAACCAATGACATCATCAATGCAATGCCAATACCGTTATCCGCGCCGAGGGTGGTGCCATTCGCGCGAATCCAGTCACCGTCGCGGATAAGTTGAATGGGGTCTTTTGGTGAAATCATGCGTGGACTCAAGCGTCTTCTGGCAGACCATGTCCATGTGACCTTGCAAAATTAGCGTCGGGCGGTCTTCGTAGCCTGCGCTGGCAGGGACGTAGATGACGAGATTCCCCGCCGCGTCTGTCTTGGAGGTGCAGTTGTGTTCTGCCGCCCATTCAATGAGCCAGTTACGAATAGCCGCTTCGTTCTTCGAACCACGCGGGATGGATGATACTTTTTCAAAATTCTTGAGGATGAGTTCGGTTGGGTTCATTGTATATTCCTATATCGTTATCAAGATGATCGCAAGCAGGGCAATTGCCACGCCAATGCGTTGAACGCTACTGATCTTTTCACGCAAAATCAACCATGCCAGCAAGACCGTTACACCAGAGTATAGCGAGCCGAGGACTGCGGCAATATCCATGCGTCCTGATTGGACAGCAAGGATAAAAAACACGCTGCCCAACACGTCCACGCTAATGTTGAGAAGGACAAGCGGCAGCATGGAACGGGATGGCAGGTGTAACTCTTTGCTAAAGGCGGCAAGGATCATTAATGTCAACCCACCCGCACCACGGACAGCAACAAGCGGAGCAAAAACGCTACTCTGCCCGCCAAGATCAACAAAGATGAAATAAATGCCGAAGCCCAGCCCCGCAAAAAAAGGCAACAGCAAATCTTTCAGTCGTAATTTTATTGCACCAGCCCCATTCTGTGAAATAAGCCAGATGGCTGCCAGTGCAAAAATAAAACCAGCGACAATTGAAGCGGATGGAACTCCATCCCTCACGACGCCTACAATGGCGGGTAACCCCGCAGATGTGACCGCTGCAATCGGCGCGGCAGTGGACATTTGCCCGTCTGCAAGGGCACGGTACAAAGCAAGAAAACCCAACGAGCCGATGACACCTGCTGCGCCGCACCACAACCAATCAACAAGAGGCATGGTCAATTGTCTGGTGAAAAGCGCAATTGCAAGGACGGGAATCAATCCGCCTGCTTGAACATACAACGACGCCCTCACAGCATTAGCGCGACGGCTAACCAGCCCGCCTGCGAAGTCACCTGCGCCCCAAAATAGCGCCGAGGCGAGACCGAAGAGAATAGTTTGCATTACTTTTTTTTGTATTCCGCTCTGTCGTTGAGTAATGTCATTGTCTTGCCATCGGACGAGAAAGCAATCATTGTGTCATCCAAAAATGCTTTGAGATTCCAATGGGCGAGGAAGGTGTCACCTTGCCAGTGTTCGAGGATGGCGGTGTTGGCTCCATAGGTGATTTGCAAAGAGTTATCTTTGATAGTTACAGTCATATCGCCGAACAGGTCGTTGGAAAATGTCCCAGCGTAGGAATCCAGCTTGTTGGACGGAGTCAGGTTCGGGTCACGTTTGAGGCGCATGTCGTCCACCTGACCTTTGACTTCTGCCATATATCCCTGCGCCACCATCTGAAATTCCGATGACCAGTCGCGTCCGCTTTTATCAAGCAAGATATCTGAAATCGCATAAAACAACGCGGCGTGCGATAGCGTTTGATGGACATTGACCATGACGGCGAGACCGAGTTTACGCTGCGGGAAAAACGCGACGGCGGAGTTATAGCCAGGCATTTGCCCGCCATGCATGAGAACTTTTTCACCGTGAAGATCCATGACCCACCAGCCGAGACCGTACGTCCAAAAATGGGTGGCGGGTTGCAGATAGGCGAGCGGCGCGAGTTCGGAGTTGAGCACATCCTGCATGACCATTTGCGGCGTGGTGAGTTCGTTGAAGGTTGAAGGTTGAAGGAGCGGCGCACCGTTATTGAGTAATGCCTTGAGCCATTGCGCGAGGTCATTCGCGGAAGTATGAATCGAGCCAGCGGGTTCATGCACGATTTTGAAATTTTCGATGACACTCATCTCGCCAAGAAAACGCACGCCCGCAGGATAGGTTTCATCGAGCACAGCATGGGGCGAGGCAAAATTCTTGTGGTCGGTAACGCGGTCATATCCACTGAATGAGTGGGACATGTTCATTGCGTTGAAAATTCTTTCGGTGATGAAATCATCCCATGTTTTGCCCGTGACCGCTTCAATGAGCAAACCCGCCACGCCATATTGTTGATTGGCATACTGAAACTGCGTGCGGAAATTGGATGTGGGTTTGAGATAACGCATGCGGCGCATGAGTTCGCGCTGGTCATATCCGCGATGGTAGTAGAGACGCTGGGCGCGTTCCAAGCCGAGGCGGTGACAGAGCAAATCGCGCACGGTGACATGACGCGCAACCCAATCATCGTACAACTCAAACTCAGGGATATGTTGAATCACGAGGTCATCCCATCCCAGTTTGCCTTCATCCACCAACATGCCGATCAGTGCGGAGGTGAATGCCTTTGTCGTGGAACCAATCGCAAAGATGGTATCCGCGTTCACGGCTTCAGGCTTGCCCGCCTCGAGCACGCCGTAGCCTTGGCGCGAAAATCTCATCGCTTTGGGCAATCGCTACCGCCGCGCCAGGGATATTCCATGCGGCGAGGGTTTTTGAAATTGTTTCGTTGAGTTGTTGTGTGTTCATAAGTCTCCAAAAAACTTTTGGACACGGATTGCACTGATTTTACGGAAAGAACACAGATTTTCTTTTTAAAAAAATCCGTGTAAACCCGTGCAATCCGTAAAATCCATGTACTTGATTTTTATTTCCATACCTTATCCACTGCGTCATAACTTCCAACGCGCAAGTCCGCTTTCAATTTCACCAGCTTATGCTTCTCGACTCGCTCCGATGGTGTTCTCGGTAAATCATCGGCATACTCAATAAATCTCGGCACTTTGAAATACGCCAACTGCTCACGGGCATAATCCAAAATAGATTCAGGCGAAGCGTTTTCTTTTGTGTATCCATCCTTCAACACGATATACGCCTTCACTTCTTCGCCGCGCAACTCGTCAGGGACAGGCACCACCGCCGCCACTTTCACAGCGGGATGTTCCATCAGCACGCCTTCCACTTCCACCGATGAAATATTTTCACCCGCACGGCGGATCGTATCCTTCAAACGCGCCCGCCAGTGGAAATATCCCTTCTCGTCTTTTGTGACCATATCACCAGTGTGCAGCCAGCCATTTTTCATGACCTCCGCTGTCGCTTCGGGTTTGTTCCAGTAGCCCGTCATCATCGGTTCACCGCGCAGGATCAATTCACCTACACTGCCTTCGGGCACATCGTTTCCATTCGTATCCACCACTCTCGCTTCTTTTGTCGCAATCGGTCTACCCATCGCGCCCGTGCCAACCGAAAAACCATCATCAAATGGCACGATCAAATCCACGCCTGTTTCGGTCATCCCAAATGCTTCACGCCATGGTACGCCCCAACGACGTTCAAACTCGGCATGGAACTTCGGATGAATCCCCGAGCACAGAATCATTTTCAATTTATGTCCGCGTTCCAAAGAGGCATCTTCGGGCATCTTCAATAAAAAGAACGGCATCGTGCCGATCAAATACAGCACGGTCACGTTATGTCGAATCACTTCTCCCCAAAAATGCGACGGCGAAAATCTTGGCAGGATCACCAATGGCGCACCGCCGATCAAACACGAAACTGTGTTCCACTGCGGATCCATATAATAAAACGGCTGCGCGGTCAGGTTGCATTCCGCTGGCGTCAGCTCAAAATAATTCGCCGCGATCTGCCCAAGCATCAGCCAATATCTTTGCTGCAACATGCAGCCCTTCGGAAAACCCGTCGTGCCCGATGTATATTGGATGTTGACCAAATCCTCGCCAGTGACGTTGGATGACTCAAACGAGTCGGATGACTCATCAACCAAACGCATCCAATCTGACCCGTTGCCTGATTCAGTCACGAGCAGCGTTTCCTTCACTGATGGCAAGTGCGCCCGCACCCGCTCCCATTGCTCCATATAATTTTCGTGGACGACGAAGAATCCCGCCTGCGAATCATCGAGTGTATAGGTCAGATCATGGTCGTGGTAGTTGATGTTGACAGGCACGATGACCGCGCCCAACTTCGCCAGCGCAAACCAGACGATGGGGAAGTCCACGCCGTTGGGCAGCATCACCGCCACGCGCTCGCCCTTCGTCACGCCGATGGACTTCAGCGCGTTCGCCGTTTTGTTCGCCCGCCGATTGACTTCTGCAAACGAAAGCGGCTTATCTTCAAAGATGAATAACGGTTTCTCCCCAAACCGCTCCGCCGCGCTCTCCACCAAATGACCTAAACTCTTCCACTCCATACGCGATTCTCCTTTGGCTTTTTTCACCATGGAGAACACAGAGTTCACAGAGAAAAAAATAAAAAGAATCTCCGTGCGCTCTGTGCTCTCTGTGGTTAATTCTTTTTGACTCTCTTCACAAACATCTCACTCAACTCGCGGCTTGACTCTTGCAAATCCACTGCCTTCGGGTCAAAGACCCATTGCAGCATGATTCCGTCAATCGCGCCTTGAATGATGGACGCCATGCTTTGCTCATCGAACTTCGTAAATTCCTTCTGCTCCACGCCAATACGGAAAATTTTCTTGAGATGAGCACGGCAAGGGTCATACGCGGAATCACTGAATGCCTTCTTCTCTTCAGGTGAAGTAAAACTGCCCCACAAATCCACCAGCGCCACGAACTGCGAACGGTTCTGCGAGATGTACTCGAAACTGGATTCAATATACACGCGCAGTTTGGCACTGCCTTTGGTTTCCTCTTCAACGCGCCCACGGATGTATGCGCCTTGTCGATTTAAGATGGTGTGAATCGCAGAGGTGATGAGGTCATGCTTGCCGTTGAAGTGATAGGCGATCAGTCCCTTGGTGATTCCCAGGCTCTTGGCAATCTCCGCAAAGGACGTTTGGGTATATCCATGCTCGGCAATTGTCTGCAACGCCGCGTCGATGATTTGTTTGCGGCGGGCTTCTTCAATAAAGTAGGCTGTTCTGATTTGGTAGGTTTCTTAACCATGTTCTTTTCCTTTTTGCGCGGGTTGGTTTCACCACAAAAATCTCTGTGGTAAAAAAATCATTCTCCGCCAAATTCTACCTGACAGCGGAAGAACTCGCGCACGGCTTCGGGATTCATCCCGGGGTAAATGCTGTTGCAGGAAGAAAGCATAAAGCCTTCCCTGCCGCCTTGTTCATAACTGCGTTTACATCAGCCGAATAGGTCGATATTTGGCTCAAAAAATAGATTGGTGATATCCACGTTGCCGATCAAAATTAATTGTCGCCATATTGGGCTTGACTTCGTCAACTTGTTGCCAGATAGCGTTTCGAGTCCGTGTACGCCAGCAAAGCCAGCCTCAACGGCGAACGGCAGCAACTTGTCCATCTTGCCATCGCTATGCCAGATAACAGGCACAGGAATTTCCCGCACCACGCGTTGATGATAGGGCAAGACCAACTCGCGCCACATTTGCGGGGAGATCATTGACCCGCCGCGATGAGCAGCGTCATCGCCCATCACGATCAACTCCGCTGCCAAGTTCTGCTGCGCGTTTGTATACAATACACCAATCTGTACGTACTTCCATCACGGCTTGAACAAAGGACATATCTTTCTTGAACATGCGGAACATGTCCTCCATGCCCCTTGCCATATACGTTCCCATAAACGGACCGATATGCGTGCCGAAGAAAGGCA
>NZ_JADJUO010000015.1:0-28773 GCF_016717045.1 Candidatus Villigracilis proximus
TTCCTTGATAAATTTATTGATCTCGTCCAGTTTGAGTTTGGCATCGGGGGTGGCGTAGTGCATCGGGATGACAAGATTGGGCTCCAACATGCTGACAACTTCCGCAGCTTTCGCAGCGTTGAGGCTGGAACCGCCGCCGACAGGCACGAGTGCCACGTTGACAGTGCCAAGCAGTTCGATCTCACTTTGGGGTGGGATCTGCTGCAGGTCGCCGAGATGGAGCGACGGTAATGCCGTCATAATCAAAGACATATCGGTATTGCGGACTCTGTCTTTCGATTTCTTGCCGGTGTCTGTTTGAACTGCTGTGATAAATACGCCGCCGATCTCAAATTCACCGGGCCGGTGTGAGCACGCGTGCTGCCTTTTACCGCATCGCTGTTGTTGTGACCGGGCGCATCGTGGCTGACGGTAACGATCTCAGCTTTTAGTTTTAAGCTTCGTAGCCGACAACTTTGTTGTCAAATGGATCGGTAACCACGGTCACAATGTTTCTTTCCGTGAGCCGAAAACAGGAATGTCCGTACCAGGTAATTTCCATGAAGTGTTGCCTCCGAGCCGTAATTATACACGTATTAAAAGCCGCACGTACAGATTTGTACGTGCGGCTCATTGTAAAAAAAATCGGACTTTACGGGCAGTGCGGAGCAAGTTTATTGGCTTCAACCACTGAACTACTCCAGGAATATTCTTCGTTATCGCTGAAATAGTAGTAGGTTTGCGCCGCAAGGCATCATCACTACAGTAATACCGCCATAGCCAGACATAAAGGGTGTATAGAAAGAACAGGTGAAACCGTCTGTTGTGGTAAATTGCTTGGCCCAAAAGGCATTGTTATATTTGAATACCGGCGTACCGGTTGTGTCCAACCCGCGATCTGCGGCATCTTTCTGCATTGAGTCTGCCAGCATATCAGTTTGAAGGAGTTGTACGCCGTTGGCCATGCCGTTATCGTTATTGAGCAATTTGGCCACTTTGGCAATATCATCCTGAGTCCAGAATAATCCGTAACCACCAAAAGGTGCGCCCGTGGAGTTATTGTCTGTGCGCAGACTGGTCATCGTCCCAGCGGATAGTTTGATGGGGTAAAGACTTCATCGCGCACCATGTTGAAAATATCCGCGCCGCTGCCGGCCTGAGCTTGCAGGTAATTGTTCATGGCGCGAGTCACAATGAATGTGTCTGAAGAGTGATAGTTCCAGAATGTGCCGGGAGCAACTTTGTTTGGGAAATTAAAAGCGGCAGTGATCTTCGTAGAGTATGGCTCGGCGAGGAAGAAAGTTTCCATATAGGAACCGCCTTCATCTGATTCATATCCTGCCAAACGATAATTGCCGGTCGCCATGTCAATCTGTTATTGAATGTAACGCTTGTCCATGTGCCAACACTACTGGAATATTCCGGCACATGATCTTTGATCAGTTGGTTATATACTCCCGTACCGTAGACTTGTCCCAGACGCATCATTGCCATACTTGCAAAAGCCGACTTCGCCGTGGAATAGGAAGGTGCGCGCATACTTCCACAGAAGGCATATGTACCATAGCGGGTTGTACAGCCAGAGACATAGTTAGTTCCGTTAATGATCACGCCATAATAGGTCATGAGGCGGCTGTAACCCCGCTGCCAAAAGTGGATACGTGACACCGAAGCAGGGAAATCAGTGGCAAGGTCTGCAATGGGTTTGGTCGGCAAACGATTGGTAACTTCAGCCGCGTGATTATTTTTGTATGCTGCGGCATTGGAAACCGCATAGGGTGAATATGTGGTTGAAAGCTGTCCCCACATGTTGATCTTGTAATACGCGCAGGTCTCCTGCGTAATTTGGTAACGCACATTGGAAACAGACGTGCCATTGAAGAGGAAAGTCATCACACCATTGTGTGTACAGTTGGCATTTCGCTGAACAAGCGCAAACGGGAATGAAGCACGCGACCACCCATTATCGCTTGTCTCTGACCAGGCACGGCCGGGGCCAACAATATAATTCCAATACGCATGTCCGGTGATACTGAGTCCTTGATTAACAGGGATCAGATGACTGCCATTTTGGACGAACTCAAAGCTAAATTCCGGTAAATGCTTGCGCGGATTATCAGCGTTACCTGTATAGGCATACGTATCTTTTACTTCGCTAAAACCGCCGCTGGTAGCTTCGTTATTCAGAACAAGCGAACCTTCAAATACATGCAAAGGCATGGCCGCAGTGGACGGTAAGCCAAAACCGTTGGTGTCATCTACCGGCGCAGTGCTTGAACCGCTGGTCAAGTTGGCATAGGTCAATACAGTACGTGAAACAACACCGTTTCCAGTCAGCGGGTCACCGGGGACAGATCCTCCGGGAACGGGGGTAGCGGTCGGGCCCGGAGTGGCAGTGGGCGGAAGCGAGTGTTCGTAGGCGCAGTGCCCTAAGGTTCCGCTTACAGTGATATCTTCGGCATAACAATGGTCGGATGTACCATCCTGTCCACGGTAGCGGATCTGAAAACTGGCATTATTATCCGCGCCGGCAATATTGCTGACCGTGACCGAACTATATACACTGTTATCCTGTCCGTCAGTCTTTTGCTGCATCACGACCCAGCCGCCGCCTGTGTTGTATTCCACATAGCACCAATCGGCGCTTTCCAGTAAAGAGGCGGCAAGATTTGAGGTGACAGAAATTCCGGTATAGCCTACTGTGGAAACAGTGCGCGTGATACTGCCTGTGTTGGTAATGCGGACTGCGCTCCCGCTGATCCTGGGAGTTGTAAAGCAGGCTGATCCCATTGGTAGCGCTGGATGCAGCCAATCTGTATAACCGGAATTAAAGGTTGTAGTATAGATCGTAACAGCTGCCGCCTGCACAGATTGCGGCATACATGCCATTAGGATCGCAACAACAAGAAACAAAGTCAGCGCAAAAGTAAAAACCGGTCTTTTCATATAATCTCCTTTGGCGAAAGAAACGATGCAGCGGGCAGACCACCTACCCGTTGAAAACAAAACGAGCCACTTCCCCCAAGGAAGCGGCTCGTCAGCCTTAAAATGAATCAACGATTATTCAAATGATCTGATTGACGAAAGAACTTAAGCGGACCCAGTTTTTCAAAACTTCCTTTTTGCAGTGCACCATCCTGATACATGGGGAAAGTATGCCCTGAGTCGCGTAATTGTTTGAGAGTTTGCGCCAGTCCCAATGTTCCATACTCACGCGACCGCGTAGTGTGATCAAGATCGATCAACTCCGTCATAAAGGTTTGATTGGTGGAAGCCTCCTGCAAAACGCGCCCATCTGGATTAATAATGGTCGAGCGTCCGCCGCCCCAGGTACCGATCCCATTGATACTCACAAAATAACATTGATTGAACAAGGCATTTGCACGCGCCATCACCAGTTCAAGCTCACGGTCAGAGGTGGGAGTCAGCGTGGGTTGAATAATAACTTCCGCACCCATCCATGCCAGCGTGCGCGCTACTTCAGGGAACCACATATCATAGCAAATACATAAACCAAAACGCCCCACATCTGGAATATCGAATACACAAAATTCATCGCCCGCAGATGTACCCGCTTCATAGGGCAGCCATGGAAACATTTTGCGATATTTTGCAACGATCTCGCCTTGCGGTGAAATTACGATCGCAGTGTTATACATCTTATCGCCGTCACGCTCCCACATTGAGCCGGGCACAAGCCATTGATGAGGTCTTGCGCGCCAACGCACTAAACGGTCCGTCAACGGGCCGGGATCGTATCAGAATTTTTAAGATACCAATCCTTATCTTCAGGCGTAAGAAATTGCACCAACCCCGGCACGATCAATTCATGGAACACCACCATGTTTACCCAGGGCATCCCTTTCGCAATATTCAATGCAACATCAGACATCTTATCGATCGTCCCCTGCGCATCAAAAGGCGAGACTGACATTTGCACACCTGCGATTCCAAACAAACGAGTCATAAATGGCTCCTCATACCTCTACAAAATGACAGGCGACGAAGCGCCCGCTTCTTACTTGACTGAAAACTGGTTCTGTTTCCTGACAGATCTTTTGCGCCAAAGGACAGCGCGTGTGAAAGCGGCAGCCTAAAGGCGGATTCACCGGGCTGGGGACATTTCCCTCCAACACCGTTAATTCACGCCGCTCAATACTCACAACCGGCAAAGGGATCGCGCCGAACAACGCTTTTGTATAAGGATGTAATGGTTCGTTATACACATCCTCCGATGGACCCAACTCCACCATCTTTCCCAAATACATCACGCCGATACGATCACTGATATGCTGTACAACATTCAGGTCATGCGAAATAAACACATACGTTAAAATTGTTCTCTCGCTGCAAGTCCTGCAATAAATTAATGATCTGCGCCTGCACCGAAACATCCAGCGCGGAAGTCGGTTCGTCCAACACGATCAGCCGCGGATTAACCGCCAGCGCACGCGCAATCGCCACCCGCTGACACTGTCCGCCTGAAAGCTCATGCGGGAAGCGATCCAGATGTTGTTCGCCGAGTCCAACCTGCTCCAGCAATTGCAGCGCGCGCGCACGCACTTCATATTTTTGCACGATCTTGTGCGTCAGCAATGGTTCTGAAATCGCATCCACGATCTTCAGCCGCGGACTCAAAGACGAATATGGGTTTTGAAAGACGATCTGCATCTCACGGCGCACTTGCCGCATTTCATTACGAGAGAGAGAAGTGATCTCACGTTCATCGAAAATGACTTTCCCATCTGTCGGTTCGATCAAGCGCATCAACATTCTTCCGAGGGTAGTTTTGCCGCAGCCCGACTCACCCACCAAGCCCAGCACCTCGCCCGCAAACACTTCCAGACTCACACCATCTACAGCATAAACGTAGCGTCTTGCAGCGGGGTTGAAGCGTGAAATTAATCCGCCTGATAATGGAAAATGTTTCTTGAGATTTTGCGCAGTGAGTAAAGGTTGATTCGTCATGGCGATCATGACCCAGCGGGCAAGAAACATGCGCTTTCATGGGATTCACCAACATTTACCAAGGGCGGTTTTTCTTTCAAGCAGCGATCAAATACATTTGCACAACGCGGCGCAAATGGGCACCCGATCACTTCGCCCGGGTTGGATGGCACCGTACCGGGAATCGCCGCCATTCTTTGTCCACGTGAACCGGGGCGTGGGATGGCCGCCAACAATCCCTTGCTGTATGGATGATGGGGCTTTTCGTACACAAAATAGGTTGGGGAAGTTTCAGCCACACTGCCCGCGTACAACACAGCCATACGGTCACAGGCTTGCGCCACAACACCAAGGTTATGCGTGATCAACACAATGGAAAGATCAAATTTCTTTTGCAGATCACGCAGCAGATTTAATATCTGCGCCTGAATGGTGACATCCAGTGCCGTGGTGGGTTCATCCGCGATCAACAAGGAGGGACGGCAGGCCAATGCCATTGCGATCATCACACGCTGCTGTTGTCCGCCGAAAGTTGATGCGGATAGGATGTCATCACTCGTTTTACATCAGGCAAGCCAACCGCATCGAGGCTTTCTTCCGCTTGAATTTGCGCTGACTTTGTTTATCAGTTTCAAATGTTGACGCACTACTCGTGTGATCTGCTCGCCTACGGTAAAGACGGGGTTAAGCGATGAAGTAGGGTCTTGAAAGATCATCGAAATCCGCCCGCCGCGGACTGTGTTCATTTCAGACTCGGAAAGCTCAAGCAAATTTTTGCCTTCGAACATGATCTCGCCGCGTATGGTCGCAGACTTTGGCAACAAGCGCAAAATGGATAACCCTGTGATGGTCTTGCCGCAGCCGGTTTCACCGACCACACCAAATATCTCGCCGCGCTTCACATTAAAGGAAACATTATTCAACGCCTTATGCAAGCCGTGCGCGGTTTTGAAATCGATCGCCAGATTATTGACAGACAATAAATCGCTCATTTATATTGCCTCGGGTCGAAGATGTCGCGCAAGGTGTCACCAATTAAATTGAAGGCAAGGACAACAACAAAGATCGCCAAACCGGGGAAGGTGGCAATCCACCACTGATCGAGAATATAAGTACGTCCATCGCTGACCATTAATCCCCAATCAGGTGACGGGGGTTGTGTGCCGAGTCCTAAGAACGCCAGCCCGCCCATTGCTAGGATGACCGTACCCAAATCCACTGTGGCTTGCACGAGGATGGGCGAGATCGTATTCCGGCAAAATATGACGGAAGATAATTACCGTATCGCTGACACCCCATCGCCTGCGCGGCTTCAACAAAATAACGTTTCTTCAAACTAATAGTGACGCCGCGTGCAATGCGTGTGTACCACGGCCACCAAGAGATGATCAGCGCGATGGCGGCTTTATCAAGACCACGTCCAAGCGCGGAAGCGATAGCCATTGCCAGCAAGAGAGATGGAAATGCCAGAAATAGATCAGTAGTGCGCATGATGACTTCATCCAGCCAGCCGCCCTTGTAACCGGCTAAAGCGCCCAGCGGCGCGCCGATCAACACTGCAAATAAAACCACACCGATGGGGATGATTAATGCAGGACGGGCACCCATGATGACTCTGCTGACGATGTCACGCCCGAGTTTGTCTGTGCCAAACCAGTGTCCAGCGGAAGGCGGAAGTAAGGTATTCGAAGCGTGTGTTTTTCCTTCGCCTTCTTCAGGGAAAGGCGCGATCTGATAGGAGAAGATCGCCATAAAAATAAACATGACAATAATGACTGTACTAATAAAAGAAAGCGGATCACGCAAGATGACAGACGCCACATGGCGCATGGTGCGCTTGCCGGATGATTCAAGGACGGGGAGAGTCGGAGTAGGGGCAGCCATGATTAATCCAAACTTACTCGCGGGTCGATCCATGCTTGCAGGAGGTCAACGATCAGGTTGATGAGTACATATCCTGTTGCGCCAAAGAGAGTCATGCCCATAATGGCGGGATAATCAAGATTCAAAAGTGAGCGGACGGTGAACAGTCCCAGCCCCGGCCAGTTGAAAAGGATCTCAACAAAGAAGGTTCCAGTCAACGCAAAGGCAAAGGTTAATCCGATCACTGTCAATGTGGGACTGATGGCATTTTTCAACGCATAAAGATAAATCACCACATATTGACGGATGCCATACGCGCGCGCTGTGCGGATGTAATCCTGTTCAAAAACTTCGAGCATGGCGGCGCGGGTCATGCGGGCAATAAGTCCGATGGGATAGGCGGCAAGGGTTAAGGAGGGAAGGATCAGGTGTAGAAAAGCATCCTTAAGGGTGACCCAGTTGGCAGTTAAGAATGAATCGAGCAATATAAAGTTGGTGATCTCTGTCAGCGGATTTGAAAATCGCAGGTCACCGTCCACACGCCCAGCGAGCGGAAGAATATCCAGATTTCGGAAAAAGACGATCTGAAAAATAAGTCCGAGAAAAAACGCGGGCATTGAAACGCCAACGATGGAAAGCACGCGCACTGCCGCATCAATTGGTTTGCCCTGCCAGCGCGCGCTTAATACACCCAATGGAACACCGATCAGGATTGCAACAAACATGCCTGAGAAAAGTAATTCAAGCGTGGCGGGAATACGCCCCGCAAGTTCTTCCGTGATCGGGCGTTTGGTTGAAATGGATGTGCCCAGATCGCCGCGCAAAAGTTCCTGCATGTAGATCGCATATTGAACCGGCGGCGGTTTATCAAACCCAATTGCTTTGTGACACGCTCAATATCTTCTGCCCGCGCCTTCGGGCCGATATACAACGCCGCCGCATTGGAGGGGACCACGCGCGCAAGAAAAAACGTGATGACCGATACTCCGATCAATACGAAAAGCGATGTGCCTATACGGCGGAGGAAGAATTCAAACTTTTGCATGGTGTGAACTTCACCACAGAGGAGCACTTGAATTCGCGCTCGGGGGGGGGGGTGTGGTGAAGTTATCTTGTTGCATTATGCCTTATTTGGCAGGGCGAAGTTCGTAGAACCAATAGCGGACATCAGGGTAGTTCAAGTTGTACTTGAAGCCTTCCACGTGGTTCGGGTTTACGAAAGCGACCATGGTATCGAAGAGGAAAGCGGCGGGCGCTTCTTCCACGAGCAATTTCTGAGCCTCGGTGTACTTGGCGCAAGAAGCGGCAGTATCTGTTCCGCTGAGAGGCCTGCTTCATCCATGAGAGCATTGTATTGATCATTCTTCCAATAAAGACAGGTTGAATTTTGTGACATTGAGGAAAGGTGCCTCTGCGCCGCCATAGAACATGCTATACATATTGTCGGCGCCAGCGTCAGAATAGGTCGGCCAGTAAAGCAGGAGGAAAATATCCTGTGCATCTGCTGAGGCGGGGTCGGTCTTGGCAAGTTCCCATTGCTGGGTAAATTCAAGAGCTTCAATGGACACTTCCACCGATCTGGGCAAAGGATCTTTGATCAAAGGAGCGAAGGTCTCTTCTGTTGAATTCTCAGAAGCATAGGTCAGTTTGAGGCTGAAACCGCCGCCTTCATAACCAGCTTCCTTTAATAAGTCTTTGGCTTTTCAATATCATATGTGTATTGCTTGACATCTTCAGAGTATGGGAACACACCAGCAGGGACAGGACCACGGCTTTGTGTACCACGGCCGTTGGCACCGAGGGCGATGATATCTTCGTAAGGCATGGCATAAGACAAAGCCTGGCGAACTTTCACATTATCCAAAGGCGCTTTCAAAGTGTTGAAGAAAGCGGTGTAATTGAACAAAGCTGGTTCAAGTGAGGCAGTGTAATCAGGTTTTCTGCGAAGGCAGCAAAGCATCCGCAGGAACACTGGTCACCAAGTCCACTTCGCCGCCTTCGGAGTAATTGCTGACGTGTAGTGGCTTCGGGAACAAATGTGACCAAGACCTTCTCGTATTGACCATCTTCCCATCCACCCCAGTATTCAGTGTTTTGAGTTAAGACAAGTTCCTGGTCGGCTGTATAGGATTCAAGCATGTAAGGACCCGTGCCTGCTTCCACGCCAGCGCTCCAGTAGTTTTCATCAGCAGCGGCGGCATCAAGAGCCTTCGGGCTGACGATGTAGGCGGCATATTCAGAACCGACGATCAATTCCAAGGGCTGGGCATAGGACAATGTGAAGTTGACAGTCAAATCATCAACTACATCCACACTGGCAAGCGGCAGCCAAATGAAGGAGGCGCCAGCATGATCTTTGGCCGCTTCAATCGATTTCTTGACAGCTTCCGCATTCATCGGCTCGCCATCATGGAACTTCACACCTTCGCGCAAATGGAAAGTCCAAACCAGACCATCTTCGCTCTTTTCCCAGCTTTCAGCCAGTAAAGGAGTAAACTGCTCGGCACTGCCAGGCGCATTCACGCGCAGTAATTGCTCATACATGTTCGCCATGTAAGCGGCTTCGGTTGAGAATGAAGCGATCGGATCCCAGGTTGTGATGTTGGCCGAACTGGCATATTTCAAAACGACAGGGCCGGCCGCCGGCGCTTCAGTCGCAGCGGGTGCTTCAGTGGCGGCGGCTGGTGCATCGGTTGCAGCGGGCGCCTGTGTCGCGGCAGATCCGCAGGCGGTTGCAAGCAGTGCAAGCACCACTAACAAAGACAAAATAAACAGATTTCTTTTCATATTTTCTCCTCTTTGGTTGGGCGAATTTCAGCAATCCTATCACAGCGAGTTTGCAGAAAGTTTGCAAACCATTAGCGGATATAATTCCCAAAGCATGAAACCCTCTCCCCTGCTAAACACAAAATTTACCCCGCCGCCCAGTGCCGGATATTTACCCCGTCCGCATTTAATCCAATGGCTGGATAGTCACATGACGCAGCGACTTACGCTCGTTTCCGCGCCGCCTGGATATGGCAAGACCACCCTGCTTGCGGATTTTTTCAACGCTCATTCCGGACCTGCGGCCTGGTACCAGCTCGAGGAATCTGATTCTGACCCGACAGTTTTTCTAACCCACCTGATCGAGTCGATCCGCCGCATGCGGACAACCAGCAAAAACGAGCTTTCCGAGCAGATCAACGATACCCTGCTCATCATTCTTGAAGATTATCACTTTGTGGCGAGTCCCATCGTCCACCAGCTATTAGATTATTTATTGGAAAATGCACCGCCCGCTTTGCATCTCATTATTTCCACCCGCACTGATCCCCCGCTGGCACTCGCACGCCTGCGCGCCCGCGGATTATTATCTGAATTACGCGCCAATGATCTGCGCTTCAATGATGATGAAGTGGAAACTCTGCTGCGGCGCGAAGTCCCTGATATATCGGCTGAAAGTTTGAGCGCATTAAGCCAAAAGACCGAAGGCTGGGCGGCGGCTTTTGCAGATTGTCCGCAGTTCACTGGCTGGGCAAAATGCGGAATCTGCACGTGAGATCGTCACCTCACTCAGCGGTTCACATCGTTTCGTCTTTGAATATCTGGCCGAAGAAGTTTTTCGCCGCCAACCTGAAGCGCGGCAATCTTTCTTATTGCAAACATCCATCCTCTCGCAAATGGATGCGGACTCATGCAATGCGGTAACAGGGACTGATAATTCACAAGACATGCTCGAAGAGTTGGAACGTGAGAATTTATTCCTAACCAGTTTGGATGAAAAGCAGCGCTGGTATCAATACCATTTTCTTTTTCGAGAATTCCTACAGAGTAGACTCCGCCGCGAGACTGGCGAACAGGTAACAGTTTTAGAAAGACGCGCGGGCGCATATTACGAATCCCATAATGAAGTGGAGGCCGCCTTCCTCCAATATATATCCGCACAAGATCATGAATCCGCGGCGCGTGTTGCATCCATCTTCGCCGCAGATTATGTCGAACGTGGACGGGTTGAAGTTTTGCATCGTTATCTAAATATGCTGCCCGCTGAAACGCTGCGTGCCAACCCTGAACTATTGCTTCAAAATGGAAACGCCCACCGCCGGCTTGGCGAAGCGGGTCTGGCAGTGACATCTTATGAAGATGCGCGTACCAGTTTTGCAAGCCAGAAAAATACATCAGGCATGAGCCGCGCGTTGACGAAACTCGCCGAGGTCTATCGCGCGCAGGGAAATTATCGTCAGGCAGAAACGCTTTCAGAACAGGCCTTGCAAGCCGCACCACTGGACGACCACACTGCCCGTGCCGAAGCTTTGATGGCCCTTGCGAAGGCCACGGGTTTCTTAAGCAGCATGGATCGTGGACGTGAGTTGGCCTAGCAAGCTGTTGAAGAGGCACGCAAATCTGACGGACTCTCCGCATTATCTCGAGCAAACTTTATTCAATCACTCGGCCAAATCTGTTGGTGGCACGGCGACCCGATCTCTGCGGCAAAACATGCACAGGAAGCCTTGCGTCTTGCGCCCGAAGAACTTTCTCCAATTGCCGCGCAGGCTTGCATCTTACTGGTCACGCCGCATTTATATTGGCGCGAATTTGAAACTGCCCTGCGTTACGCCGAACGCGGATTAGAGATCGCGCAAACTTTACACTTGAATGAATTATTGCCCGCCGCTTATACCGCATTGGGTAATGTATTGACCCGCTTTGGAGAAACCGCGCGCGCCGAAGCCGCTTTGCGTCAATCGGTGGACCTTGCGCAACAATTAGGGATTGCATCGTACGAACAATTAATGGCAACCGGTTATCTGGCGTATAACTTATACGGTCAGGGACGTGTAGATGAAGCCTGGCAATTGGCCGAAGGCGCGCTGTGGGCGTACACTGGAAATCCAGATACATATGAAGCATTTGTCTGCCGAAGCGTGCTTGCGGATGTTGCACTCGAAAACAACGAACTGAATCGTGCTGAAAATCTTTTTAGCGATCTCGCAGAAACGGGTGAACGCAGACAATTCCGCGTGCCGCTGGCCATGGTGTATTTTGGACTGGCTTATATTCACCTTGTCACAGATAGAAAAGAAACAGGGATCAAACACGCCTGCAAAGCATTGGAATTGATCGAGCCTACCAAAGCCTTCCAACTTTTTATCGATCAGGGCGAGCGCAGCCGTGTGGTATGTAATGCACTTGTGGAAGCGGGCTACAAAGGTCCGTTTCTAAATCGTGTGCTTGAAAATTTGCCGGGCAAAAAGAAACCAGCAGCCATCACCATTGCGAACCAATCTGTGATCCATATCAAAACTCTCGGAACATTTCAGGTCTTTGCAGGCAATGAAGAAATTTCACAGGAGCGCTGGGTTTCCACCAAAGCGCGCGATATGCTGGCTTACTTCATCACCTTCCGCGGCGAGCGCATCCCAGCGGACAAGGTCTTCGATGGCATCTGGGCTGAAAAAGGCGGGCGTGGACTGACAGCCTTTCATACGGCACTCTCGCGTTTACGCAGCGCCTTGAAGACAGGAGAAAACTCTCCGCGTTTGATCCTCGTCGAGGCGGGGGACTATCGCATCGACGCAGCACGCTTCACGATTGACGTGGACGAATTCGACTCGGCGCTCGCCAAGGCCCGCGCCAGCACAGACGATGAATCCACGGCGCGGTTTTATGAGCAGGCGATCAATCTTTATAAAGGTGAATATCTGCAAAACTTTTATTACGATTGGATCTTCCCCGAACGCAGACGATTAACACAAGCCTATCTCGGCTCATTGCGTGCGCTTGCCGAGCATCATTACACCCATCGGCGCTACACACATTCCATTGAATTACTCGAACGCGCCTTGCGTGTTGACAACTTACAGGAAGATTTGCAATGTCAGGTCTTGCGTGCCTATGCCGCCCTAGGTGACCGCGCCGGATTGATCAATCAATATCAGGAAATAAAACGTCTCCTCGCCAAAGAATTGGATATGGAGCCTTTGCCTGAAACAGAAAAATTATATAAACGATTACTGGAAAATTTCAAAAATTGATCCATAGTTAAAGGTACTAATGCATAAAACAAAACTTCTCCCTTTTCTTGAAGCCCTGTTCGCGGTCATCGTGTGGGGCGCGTCTTTTATCGCAACAAAGATCGCCGTGGGGCAAATCTCGCCCATCGCGGTGGTCTGGCTGCGATTTGCAATGGGCATACCGATTCTTCTCTTCGCGGTCATCATCCGCAAACAATTTGCATTCCCCAAAGGCAATGAGTGGTGGTATTTTGCACTGCTCGGCTTTTTGGGAATTTCATTTCATCAATGGCTGCAATCCAATGGATTGCAAACCGCGCAAGCCACCACCACCGCTTGGATCGTTTCCACATCTCCCGCGTTTATTGCCATTTTGGGCTGGATGATCTTAAAAGAAAAGCTCAATCTCATTCAATCTTTGGGAATTGCACTGGCGATGATCGGCGTGCTGGCCGTGGTCAGCAAAGGCGATCTGGCCGCGCTCACCGGCGGAAAGTTTGGCACCTATGGCGATTATCTTATTCTGATCAGCTCAGTCAACTGGGCAGTATTTTCCATCCTCTCACGGCGCGGATTAAAGAATCATCCGTCCACGCGCATGACGTTTTGGGTAATGACCATTGGCTGGTTGATCACGTCCGTTGCGTTTTTTGCAAACAAAAGTTATACGGAAATCCCATTGCTTGATTCGCGCGGCTGGATCGCGATGATCTTCCTCGGCATCTTCACCACCGGTCTGGCTTACATCGCATGGTTCGATGCACTCAGTCAACTGCCAGCGGCGCAAACCGGAGCCTTCCTTTTTGTTGAACCATTGACGAGCATGGTGGTGGCAGCAGTCATTTTGAATGAGCAAATTACGCTCGTCTCCGTTTTGGGCGGCGCGGTAATTTTGTTTGGTATTTGGATGGTGAACAGGCAAGGATGAAAGCAAAGGATGAAGGATGAAATGAAAGAGCAACGCAAAACGCAAGATTGAAAAATGAAAAGGTTGGAGATTGGGAATACAGAAAAGGGATCTCTACACTATCGAGATGCCCAGCTCGATGACTATTCCCAACTCCCACGGCATAAGTTTCCGCACCAGACAGTAAGCCTCAGCCTGCGAGCAAAAACTTCCAGCACCTCCATCGCTGGGACATGGGGCTTCGGGCTGTGGAATGATCCATTTGGATTATCGCTCGGTTTCGGCGGAAGTCCATTTCGATTACCGGCGCTGCCAAATGCGGTTTGGTTCTTTTATGGCTTCGGTAGAAAATTATTTATCATTTAAGATGATGCAAAGCCGCACAAGGGACTTTTATCCGCAGGGTGGCAGACATTTCGTTCGCCAAAATTTCATCCATTGCTGATTCTTGCGGGATTGGTTCTGCCTTTCTCGCGCAAGTCAGCTAGAAAGTTGTTGAGCAAGGTGATTGATGAGGATGGAGTTGCTCTCAGGGTAGATGTCACTCAATGGCACGCATACAGGCTTGAGTGGAGCGAGAAGCGCGTTGTCTGGTATGTGGATGATGCCCTCGTGTTTGAGTCGACTGTGAGTCCAAACGCTTCGCGGCCGTTGGGAGTCATTATCTGGATCGATAATCAATATGCGGCATTCACACCTGAAGGCAAGATTGCATTTGGGGGTTTTGGAGGGCGGGAATGAATGGCTTGAAATTGAAGATATTGTGATAAGTGAGAAGTGAGAAACAAAAAGGCCCGAGTCATCGGAGCCTTTTACTTATTACCTTTATTTTTACGCCTTTGCCGCTTTCGCCTTCGCAATGGCCATTTGTGCAACTGCGTAGATCAGTCCAATTGCAATGGCGATGGCGCCAAGCATGTTGATGTTGACCGGCAGGGATGTTTCAAATTTGCGGGCAACTGTATCGAGCAAAATGCCTACGATAAAGAGGCCGCCGAACATACGGTTGTGATAGAAACAGAAACCAGAGAACCAGGTAGGCCAGAAGGCTTCAAAACCTTTGGGTGCGCCATCAGGGCGCGGCTTGGAAAGTGCGGCGATGGCATACATGGCGCGCTGTGCGGCAAAGATCACCAATAACATCAGAGTGGAAAAATATCCCGTGGCAACGAGATAGATAATCAGACCATACGCCGCAACAATGGAGCAATATCCACGTAACGGGCAACGGTTTGTCCAACGCGGACAGGGAAAGTGCCGACGCCTTTCTTTTTATCGTCGTCCATTTTGTCGATGTGCTTGCCAATGTTGATGCTGGCAACGCTCAAGCCAAAGGGAACGCCCGCGAGCGCGACTTTGAAGACATTGGAGATGTCGCCGCCATTACCGAGGACAAGTGCAATGTACACGCCTGCGATCATGATCGGACCCCAGATGAGGAAGATGGACAATTCACCAATACCCCAATATTTGAAAGGCCAGGTGTAAAAAAGCAGAACGAGTGCTCCGAAGGCAAACAAGCCAATAATATATGGATTGAAATTTGTGTAGAACAGTGCAAACACGCCGGAAAGCGTAGCCAACACACCGCTGATAATGAACCACTTGATCTGAATGTTCTTTGTCCAGAATTTCTGCACGAGCGGATGGACACCATATTGCGTGCGGAAGTAGTTGTCGTTATCCACACCGCGTGTGAAATCGGTGTAATCATTGAGCAGGTTATTCGTGCCATGTGCGATGAACAAGCCAACGGTCAGGATGATCCACGGGAGCAATGGAAATATCCATCTCGCCAGGCGAGAGCACCGGCAATAATGCAGGAATAAACGGTGACCGCGGTCACTGCTGAACGGGTGGCGATCAGCCACTTGGAGACGACATCGAGGGCATCCCACTCTTTCTTGTCGTCCATTTTGATGAGTTCCCATGAGGCCTTGCGCCACATGGCAAAGTTGATATGCATATTGCTCTCTCCTTGAGTATCGGTCTTATGTCACAAAACTATTTACCGCAGAACGTGCAAAGAAAAACATGCGGAAGATATAATTTTTCAGTGTGCTCTATAGGAAATTCAGTAACATAAGTTGAAAAATTACGGCAAGTGCCGTACCAATAAACGAACGTTTGCGATTATACAACTCTTTTGTGAAATTGAGTACTTTTGTCTGATTAAGAAAAATGCCTTGAAAGATAATTATCTTTCAAGGCATTTCAAAATCAAAAAATGCTAGCGCCAAAAAGCGGGCAGGAAAATTCTCAAAGCCACATCAATCAACAAGCCCAACATAAAGAGCGAGCCAAAAGAGCGATTGTTGCGGAAGGCAATCGGAGCGAAGTACAACGGCCACCCACCCTGTCCATCGGGGAAACCTTCTGGGCGTGTTTCTGGTTTGGGCTTCATCAGCGGAGGCAGGCTTTCACGCAAGGCCGGAATGGCAAACAAAACGAGCAGCATCACCGGCGTGAAGAACTTGATCGCGATCAGATAGCCGGTGAAAAGATAAGGCAAAACCATCATCGCAACGACTGCATAGCGTGCGGCTTTTTCACCGATCACGACCGGCAAGGTATGAATCTTCTTCGCGGTATCCACACCGATCTTATCAATGTGCTTGCCGAAAATTACGGTGGTCACACCCAGCACATACGGCAGGCTGGCAATCGCAACCGACCAATTCCATTGGTGAGTCAAAACATAATATCCGCCGCCGATCATGAGCGGACCCCAAACTACGAGCACGGCAATTTCGCCGAGTCCGAGTCCTTTGAGCGGCCAGGTATAGAACAGCACAAAGAATGCACCCGCAGCCAGTAATATCCAAATGATCGGGTCATTTGCGTTGATGAAGATTAGGTACAGCCCTGCCACGAGGGCCAGAAAACCAGTCACCGCGAAGTAGGTTAGATGCTGACGTTTGGTCATCAGGCCGGAGGCGATGGGCTGCGCACCGTACATGGTGCGGTAGTAATTATCCTTGTCTACGCCGCGCACAAAATCAGTGTAATCGTTGAAGATATTATTGCTGGCATGTGCCATGATAAAACCAAAGACAAGCGCGATCCACGGAATAAAACTAAACGAACCATCACGCCATGCAAAAAGTCCCGCAAGGGCGGCCGAGATAAAGGTCATCACCAAAACTGCCGCGCGGGTGGAGATCAACCACCTTGAGATCACATCAAGTTTTTCCCACTCTTCCTTTGAAACCTCAGGGATCACATTCAGTGCTTTCTTCCACATTGCAAAATTCATTTGCTGCTCCTATATAAGATTTTGGCCAATTATAACCAGTTCAATCTTCTTTGTCAGATAATTATATTTATTTCGGAAACGCGCCCAGATAGGCAGAAATGATCGCATCCCAGCGCGCGTTCGCTTCGTGATCAATTGTTTGAAATTCAGGGTGCGCCTCAAACCAGGCCAGTGAGCGGCGCAGACCTTCAGCCCATGTCACTTCACATTTGAAATCAGGCACAAAACTTTTGATCTTGCTATTATCAAAAACCACACTATTGGATTTATCGCCGATCAGACTTCCCACCGCATCAGATTCATAGGCCGCAATCAGATCACTGGGGATGTGAACCACGTTCGGAGTCTGACCGAGAGCCTGATACGCTTCGAGGTAGATTTGATTCCAACTCAGCACCTGGTCTGACGTTATTTGAAAGACCTGACCGACAGCTTTTTTATTCCCCAATAAGCCGATCAACCCTTTGGCAAAATCAGCATTCCAGGTAAGCACCCAGAGCGAAGTCCCATCGCCGGGGACAATGACTTTCTCGCCGCGCTTCATGCGGTCGATCACAGTCCACGGGTGGAGCCATGACCCGATACTTGGAATTTGTGTAGGCCCCAGGTATGTGAAGGGCGCACAATGGTGACGGGGAATCCGTCTGCGTGATGGGCGTTCATCAATGCTTCTTCGCAGGCGATCTTGTTACGTGAATACTCCCAATACGGATTCTCAAGCGGTGTCTCTTCAGTAATCAGATAATTCTGCACCGGCTTTTGATAAGCGCTGGCAGAGGAGATGAATACGAATTGATCTGTCTTGCCGCGGAAGAGGGCAATGTCACGTTCAATGTCGTAGGGAGAAAATGCAATAAAGTCGACAACTGCGTCGAAATGATGACCAGCTAACAGGGAGGAAAGATGCGCTGTATCAGCGTAGATATCTGCCTGTAGAATCGTCGCATCGTTGGGCGCAGGGTACTTTGTCGATACAGACCTGTTCAGGAGAAAAAGTTCGTGGCCGCGTTCGACGGCAAGGTCACTGCACGCGGAAGAAAGCAGGCCGGTGCCGCCAATGAATAATATTTTCATTTAGCCCTCCCCCATTTCCGGAAGTGGTTCGACGGTGGCACGATTTGCAAAATAATTTTCGCTTAGGAAGATGATCAGCGCGAGCCATACAATGCCGAAGCCGATCAATTGATTGACACTAAACGGTTCCTTGTAAATAAAAATACCGATCAGAAATTGAAGTGTAGGTGCAATATATTGAAGCAGACCAACGATCCAAAGCGGAATGGAACGGGCGGCGGACGCGAACATCAACAATGGAATGGTAGTGACCACACCAGCGCCGATCATGAGTAGATCTGAAGTAAGACCGGTGTGAAGAAATGCGGCGGTGCTGTTTGATTCAACAAAAGCAAATACCCAAGCGCAGGGATGAAGAGAATGCCTGTTTCAATTGTTAGACCGTAGAGCGCACCAAGCGGCGAAAGTTTTTTAACCAACCCATATAAGGCAAAGGAAAAGGCGAGAGTAAGGGCGATATATGGCAGGCGGCCATAAACAAAGGCGAGATAAGTCACGCCAAGCGCGGCAATAATGATCGGAATCCATTGTGCCAGGCGAAGGCGTTCCTTTAAAAAGATAACACCCAGTAAAACACTCAGCAGAGGGTTGATGAAATATCCGAGGCTGGTCTCAACGATCTTTTCATTGTTGACCGCCCAGACATAAACGATCCAGTTGATGCCGATCAAAATGGCGGCAACGGTATAGATGCGGATCACCTTTGCGTTGAGCGTGCCGCGAAAGTCAGCCCATTGTTTGGTGAACAGGATGACGACCAACAGCAGCAAACATGACCAGATGATGCGATGTCCGATCAGCTGGGTGGCGGGGACGTGATGAAGAAATTTCAATAGATGGGGAAAAAAATCCCCAGGTGGCATAAGCGCCGATTCCTACAGTATTCCTTTTTTCATTCATGCTCCATTTAAATAGCTGATGGAAAACAAAATAAGAAGACCTTGTTGTTTGAGCAACAAGGTCTTTGATGAGTATGAGTTTTCGCTCTTATAACTTTCTCAAATACCACTTGCCTGAAACAACTTCGGCAATATCACGGGCAAAATCCCCCGCAGTGGGATAACGATCGCTGGGATCTTTCGCCATCGCCTTGGCAACCACCTCCTGCCAGACAGCAGGGATGTTATTTTTAACCAAACGAATATCAGGAACAGGCAGGTCCACGTGTGCATTGATCAGCGCCGTGGTTGAATCGTTCGAAAATGGCAATTGTCCTGATAATAAACGGTACAACACAATACCAAGAGCATAGACATCAGCCCGCGCATCCACTTCATTGCCTTTGACTTGTTCGGGGCTCATATATGCGGGCGTGCCCACCAGCCAGGTTCCATCGTCATCAGTAAAGGCTTTTGATTTGGCAATACCAAAATCAGAGAGGAATATCTCGCCGGTTGAATCAAGCAAAAAATTGGAAGGTTTTACATCACGATGAATGATCTTGCGCGCATGAGCGGCATCGAGAGCATCGCCAATACGTTTAAAAATATGTGAGATCTCGGTATGTTTGATCTCCTCTTTTTGCAGCCTGTCAGCCAGCGAACCGCCCGCCATATAACGCATTACGATATAGGGTTGTTGTCCGTGCCAGCCAAAATCGTAAATAGGCACAATGTATGGATGTTCAAGTGCGGCGATCAACTCGGCTTCCTGCAAAAAGAACTCGCGGTACATATCGTCCAGCGTGTGGCTATACATTAACACTTTGATGACGACCTGGCGCTGAATATACGGGTCGCGCGCCAAAAAAATGACGCCCATACCACCTTGCGTCAATTCTCGTTCAACCTCATAACGTCCAATTTTTGATATGCTCAGTTGCACTAAACCGGTTCTTTTGGGATGTGCGCTAGTATAGAACAACTCAGACAATATGACAACGATTTATTCCCAATCAATTAACTGGCGACCGGAAAACCCCGCTTCGATCTCGTGCCAAAACTGGATGCTGCCCTCATTAAATTTCCAACACAGATACACTTCCCTGCCATCGTGCAAGGCGGTGAAATCGATCAAGCCGATGATCAGGTCTTTTACTTCAATACCCAGATCCTGCATTTTATGCAGAAGGTCATCGAGGCGGTCAAAATCAGGGAGGAGTTTACTCAGGGCGGGATTCCCGCCATTCCCAGCGGACTTTTGCACCACAGACCAGAATTCGGGCTGACGTGCGCGAATCCGCTCGCTGATTTCCATCATCTCTTTGACCATCGGGCGGATGACTGTCAGTGCTTCGTTTGCTTCTTTTGGGGTGTAATATATTGGCATGGCGCGAGTATACACGGAAGTGGTTAAACGCGGAAACGGGTAAACATGGCAACATGTTTACCCGTTTATGTCTTTATGCAACTACGGCTTGATAGCCTTTTTTCTTTACCGCAGCGATGATCTGCTCTTCTGTCAATTGGGATTCATCGTATTCGATGACCATTTCCAATTTGTGATAACTGGCGTTGATCTCTTTCACGCCGTCGAGCGTATCTTCAAGAGATTCGAGTTTCATAGCACAGGCGGAGCAGGTCATATCGGGGATTTTGAAGGTTTTTTTATCATGGATATCTCTGAGATAAACTTCGGAAGTCTTTTAGTATCTTTTTTAATTTAAGAGTCTTATAAAAGACTTCCGGTTTTATAGTCTTATTCAAACACGATCTGGCCGGTGTACATTCCCATCGAACAGGTGAAGAAGAGGGTACTTCCCTTCTCTTGCGCGGGAATGCTGACCTGTACCGTGCCGGTATCTGGAAGCAATTGGTAATAATCCAGAGCCGGGATGACAAAGTCTCGGGCGCAGGAATAGGTTTGGTTGGTAATAAGATTTAAAGTGAGAACTTTTCCGGCGGGCGCTTTCAAGGTCGATGGGACGTATCCATTATCTTCAACGTTGAGGGTGATCTCACCCTCTGGTGTGGAGAGTTGGGGAGATTCTGCCACAGGGGCTGAGTCACTATTGGACGGAAGCAGGTTTCGGGTCAGGTTTTGAAACGAGAGCGAGGAGCCGAGTACGTTAAGTCCGCCGTCGAGAGTCACAAATCCCAAAATCAAAAGCACTACGGCCACAAATCGCATAAAAAAGTTTTTCAAGCCGTGATCCAAGCTCAGTTGTCAAATAGGCAACAACGAAAAAGACAGGGGGCTGAGTGCCAAGGACAAAAAGGCAAACATAAGTGCTGCGCCCATGACGACACTGCCCGTGCCGAGTGCGGTTGCCATCATAGCTTGCGTGACACCGCAGGGGATGAAGACCGTCAGCGCGCCGAGGAAGAGCGGAGTGAATGTGTCGGTGCCTTTGGCTGTGCGGCGGATATAACGGGTGATGAATTTTGGCGGCTCAACAGAGAAGTAACGAAAGATCGGATGCACGTTGAACATGCGCAGCGCGTTGCCGATCATGAAGATGCCGATGGCGATCATCAGCATAGCACGGGTCATCGGGCTGAGGGTAAGGAATGAACCAAGCCAGCCAAGGAGCGCGCCAAGTAAAGTGTAGGCAATAAGTTTCGAGACAAGAAAAAAAAAAATTGGAAAAGCCGAATTCGAGCGGACAGATGCCTTTTTATTTTTCGAGCGCAGTCTGCTCAACATAATCCTGTTCGATCTGATGTGCAAGAGAACTTGCCAGCAGACCGCCCTGCACCGCAAGGCAGCAAATCCGCCCGTAGTGATGCCGGTGATAAAAGCAACCACAAGTTGACTCCATGAGCCTGCGCCTGCATTGAGATTAAGAGATTGCCCATTCGGAAAGACAAATAAGATAAGAGCAATAGCGATAAATGCCACACCCAGCACAACGATCACGACTGGGTTAATGGCCGGTTTTTGTTCTTTGGATGACATTTGACCTCGGGAAAAGTAAAAAGTAATAAAATGATGAGGAAATCTTTTTTTACAAGGGGACACGAACTTTCGTGTTCGTGTCCCTTGTATTTTTCCTACCTTTGCCGCCATCCCAAACTACAAACGGCATATTGATAACAACACCGGGCTGTTCAATGGTGAGTTCGCCTGCGGCTTCTGCATCCATCACTTCAGCGGCAGATTTAAGTTCGCGGGCTTTGCTTTCGTCAACCCACGCGATCACATTCAAACGGCGCAGCGGAGAGTAACCATCAGTGCCGGGTGGATTGTCAAACACGTCAGGTTGAAAACCGAAAGGTCCGGAGCCTGCGGGTCCATTCGTGAAGACGTAAACATTTGCCAGTGCTTCATCGGGCACGTTTGCCAATGCGGGGACAAGAATCACAGGCGATTTCATCATGCCTGTCAGTTTTTCAGCGACACCCGCATCAGAGGCTTCTGTGTGGACAAAATAAATTTCCTTGCCTTCGGCGTATGCTTTGCCAGCAGGTAATTCAGCCTTGGCGGGTCCGCTTTGTTGCGGGGCACACGCGGTTAATACAACCATTGCAGCTATTATAAAAAGGGAGAGTTTCTTCATATTAAAGGTTTCCTTGGTGTCGGTAAATAAGTGATTAGGCAATCAGGTGATTAGGTGAACGGTTTCGTTTACTAATCACCTGATTATTACATCAAATTTTCTGTCCGCGCAAACGCAGACTATTTGTCACAACGAACACACTGCTAAACGCCATCGCACCAGCGGCAAGCATTGGATTTAAATATCCAAGCGCGGCAGCGGGGATGAGAACTACATTGTAGATAAATGCCCAGAATAAATTTTGTTTGATGGTTGAAAGTGTCTTGCGTGAAAGATTGATCGCGCGCGCAACACCGCGCAGGTCACCGCTCATCAAGGTTACAGGCGCGGCAGCCATCGCCACATCTGTTCCCGTGCCGATCGCGAGTCCCACATCCGCCTGAGCAAGAGCAGGCGCATCATTCACACCATCACCGACCATCGCTACGACATTCGACAATTGACGATTGACGATTGAAGTTTGAAGTTTCTTAATTTCGTTAGATTTGCCTTCGGGTAAAACTTCGGCTAATACTTGATCGACGCCAACTTGTTTTGCAATTGCATCAGCGGTCTTTTGATTATCGCCGGTGATCATCACAACCTGCAAACCCATCTTGTGCAAATCTGCGATCGCTTCCTTTGAACTATCCTTGATCGTATCGGCCACAGCGATAATTCCCGCGGCTTCATTATCAATCGCAACCAACATCGCAGTTTTTGCTTCGGACTGTAAACGCGCCACTTCAGATTCGAGATTCCCCAATTGGATTCCACGTGACTGGAACATTCTCATGTTCCCAACCATTACGCTTCTTCCCTCGACCTCAGCCTGCACGCCATGCCCGGCCTCTGCTTTAAAACCAGTGGGTTTCCACTAAACCAATCCACGGGTTGTGGCCTCTGCCCAAATGGATTCCCCCAGCGGATGTTCACTCCCCTTCTCAACCGAAGCGGCAAGGCGTAACAACTCATCCGCTTTCCACTTTCCACTCACGACAACATCTGTTACAGCCGGCTGACCCTTTGTGATCGTTCCGGTTTTATCCAAAACCACCACCGTCACTCTGCCGGCACGTTCCAAGGCTTCACTATTGCGGAATAAGATTCCCGCTTCTGCGCCTTTGCCAGAACCGACCATGATCGCCGTCGGGGTGGCAAGTCCCATCGCACACGGGCAGGCGATCACCAACACAGCAACCATGTAGATCAATGCACGTGAAATTATCAATATCAGAATTGATCGGCAATTGCGGACCAAAGAAGTACCAGCCTAAAAACGTCAGCGTGGCGATGGTGATTACAGCAGGAACAAATATGGCTGAGACCTGATCCGCAATCTTTTGGATGGGAGCCTTGCTGCCCTGCGCATCCTCCACGAGTTTGACGATCTGCGCGAGAGCAGTTTCTTTGCCAACTTTGGTAGCTTCGAATTTCAACAAACCAAGTTTATTGAGCGTCGCGCCGATCACTACATCACCGGGCTTCTTTTCAACGGGCAGAGATTCACCCGTCAGCATGGATTCGTCAATGGAACTTCTTCCCTCAACCACCACACCGTCCACGGGAATTTTCTCGCCAGGCTTCACAACCACAATATCGCCTACACGAACATCATCAGCAGGGACTTCAGTTTCGACACCATCACGAATGATACGTGCGGTCTTGGCACGTAATCCCATCAATTTTTTGATCGCTTCAGAAGTACGTCCCTTGGCGCGGGCTTCGAGGAATTTTCCAAGTTTAATGAGCGTGATGATGACTGCCGCAGTTTCGTAATAGACATGCCCCATCAGCAAGCCAAATGTGATCGGCAGCGAATAGAAGAATGCAGCGGATGAGCCCATCACGATCAGCACATCCATGTTCGCTGATCTATTACGCAAAGCCTTGAACGCGCCGACGTAATATTGCCAGCCAACATAAAACTGCACAGGCAAAGCCAGAGCGAGCATCAACCAGCCAAACCAGGGCTGAGCCTCACGCATTCCTTCCATCACATTGTCTGAATAGACAAATGCCGGAAGTAAATTAAAGTCCTTACCCATCGAAAGCAGGAAGAGCGGCACGGTAAATATCAAACCAATAATCAGCAAGCGGCGTTGTTCATTGATCTCATGTTCGCGGGCTTTGGCTTCTGCATCTTCCGCTTCGCCGCCAAGTTCCATGGCCTCAAAACCAGCGGATGCCACTGCACGGCGCAGCTCTGCCTGTGTGACGATCGTTGGGACATATTTCACACGTGCCTTTTCAGTGGTAAATGTCACCTGTGCTTCGAGCACGCCTTCAAGTTTAGCAAGTGCCTTCTCCAAACGACGTGCATCGTTATCATCTGAAAGACGCTTTAATGATCAGATCCGCTTCACCTGTGGCAACGCCATACCCGGCACGATTTACGCGCGCGATCACATCGGTCAGCGCAAGTTTGGCAGAGTCAAAATCCACGGTGGCGCGTTCGGAGGAAAGGTTACACCGCACTTTGCACGCCGTCAAGTTTTCAGATTGCGTTCCACTGTGGCTACACAGTTTGCGCAAGTCATGCCGGTAATTGGTAAGTTAATTGTTTTGTGTCGCTCATTTGTACCTTCCTTACAAAGGCCTGACAGTTTTATAAAACTGTCAGGCCTCATTATTATAAAGTGATCAAACCTTCAGCAGGGTAATTGATCTCAGCCAATAAGGCTTTAATCGTGGCTTCATTCGCCGGTGTATCGAATGTAATTTCAACTTTCTTTGTTGCTTCATCTGCCTTCACAGACTGCACACCCTGCAGTTTCCCCTACTTCGGTCTCGACTGTGTGAGTGCAATGTCCGCAGGAAATAGTAGGGACGGTATAGTTACGGTGGTCATAGGGCTAATTTTTCTTTTGATTTTTGATTTATGATTTTCGATTAGGCGTTTCAGGTGCGCTACCTAACTAATAAACTGTCTACACCTTCATTGACATTTCAAATACTTCAGTAATTTCCTTCAAGACTCGCTCGCGTTCCTTTTTGTCATTTCCCTGAATCGCTGTAATGACGCACGAATTGAGATGATCTTCAAGGATCCTTGAGCTGACCTTTGTTTAGAGCCGCTTCAACAGCCTGTATCTGGCGGATGACGTCAATACAACAGGCATCTTCCTCGACCATGCGAATAACGCCGCGTAAGTGCCCTTCGACAGTTTTTAATCTTCGGATCGTGCTATCAGCTTCCATATTGACCTCTATACTCCAGATGCGGTTTTCGGCTTTCTCCTACCCCCCCCAGGGGGGATGGGTAACCCGAATATAAGACATTCCTCCGGATGCGCCAACAGATGAATGTCATTTATTTAGGGAGTACAATCATGTTATGAATCTTTCGCCAAAGGATTTAAAACAGGTTGTCGTTTTCAAAACGCTACAGATCCAGAGCTGCAGCTAATTCTGAAAAACAGCATTATCCGCTCGATCGAAGAAAATGAATTCTTCTTCTTTCAGGGTGATAGCGCCGAATATCTATATATTCTCATCACGGGTCAAGCCAAACTCATGCAATCCAATCCCAGTGGACAGCAGGTAAACCTGCGGACTCTGCACCCCTGGCAGATGTTCGGCGCGCTGGGTGCTGTCCGTGCGGAAGCAATTTACCCGGCAACCGCGCAAGCATTGGAAGATAGTTCCGCGCTGGCCATTGAAAGCGGATTCCTGCACAAGTTACTGGAGACGAGGTCGAAAAATTTCGTTTGATCTGATGACCCTCGCGACCTCCTATATTCAGGAAATGCAGGCGCGATTCCGGGAACTCGCAACCGAGCAGGTCGAGCAAAGAGTGGCCAACGCGCTGATTCGCCTGGCTGGGCAATCAGGCATCAGGTCGAAAAAGATGCGGGGATCGAATTATCCTTCTCAAGACAGGATGTGGCCGAGATGACAGGTACCACGCTATACACGGTCAGTCGTCTGCTCAGCGACTGGGAGCGCAAGGGCCATATCAAAACGGGCAGGGAAAAAATCCAAGATCCTCAAGCCGCACGATCTGGTGCGCATCGCAGAAGGAATGAAAAATAAGAACGAGACGAAACCCTCGGCCCGTTTTGTTATTTGCGCTAGCGCAAAGACGGATGTGGGGAAAGCGATATTCTATACTCATTATGAACGGGCATTTGGTTTGAAACTGATCGTGGCAGAGTTTGAGTCCCCACGACTATAAAGATCCAGCCCTCGTTGTGCTTGTCGCCTATACTTTGTCCGAACTATCAAACATGCCGCCTGTGTAGGTTGATAATTCCTGCCCGTTTCCAAATACGCTTGCACAGCTTTAGAGGACTTAATAAAAACTTACCGAATTTTGATGTCAGGCAAATTACCTGGAAGGCCATTTCCCGGGCAAAATATATGGTTCACACCTAGATTTTAATCTTTCTAGGTGTCAGCGATGAAATGAAACACCTTTCGCGCACTCCCGATTGCCATCTTACTGGCAGTGGTGCGCGGGGCGCATCGCGGGTTCCGGCGGAGCACGCAGGCCTGCGAGCGAAAAAAGCCCCCCCTTTTCCTTACACCGAAGGAGATGGTTCAAGTCCCCTGCTAATTGGGCATGCGTGGTGTGTTGGTTGCCGAACCACTGCACACCATGCCCCGTTTCTTCTGCTGCTTATCCCAACGCCGGCGCTGTGATCGCTGCGCTGCGGAACTCCCGGCAGGCATTAATGCGCGGGTGGGCGCCGCACCCGATCTGACATATCACAAGCAAGCTCATACTCAGGCAAGCCAACACAGCCGAAGAATATATTCCTGAAGCGATCTTTAAAGCCCGATCTCTTCTTGCGTGCCCTGCCCCACCGGCCCATGTATGCGCAGGTGTTATGCCTGCCAAATTATCTGAGACATTGACTACGACGGATCAACGCCATTTCAGTACTCAAACTGGACTCCGCAGGCGGCATTGGGGATTCAACTGGTAGCGACGTACCGCAGGAACCCACTACCGATGGGGTAGACATTGTCCGTGACCCAACAGACCTGCCCGCACCGCTTGAGATCCGCGAGCCAACTACAGTCCGGATTAACCTGGAAGCTGTGGAAGTCGAAGGCCAACTCGCAGACGGAACCACTTACACCTATTGGACATTCAACGGCGCAGTTTCCCGGGCCTTTTCTTCCGCGTGCGCATTGGCGACACCATCGAAGTCCACATGACCAACAACACTACCAGCGTAATGAATCACTCAGTTGATTTCCACGCAGTTACCGGTCCCGGCGGAGGCGCTGTCATGACGCAGACCAAGCCCGGCGAAGAATCCATTTTCACAGCGAAGGCGCTCAATGTCGGTCTCTTCGTCTACCTGCGCGACCCCAATGGTTGCAGATCACATTTCCAACGGCATGTACGGCTCATCCTTGCGTCGAGGCCTGAAGGCGGCCTGCCTCCTGTTGACCGCGAGTTCTATGTTATGCAGGGCGAGCTATACACAACCGGCGAGTTTGGTGAACAAGGCCATCAAATGTCTGATACCACAAAACTGCTCGATGAAGAACCCGAGTACTTCGTCTTCAATGGCGCGGTAGGCTCACTCACAACTCAGAAACCCTTGAAAGCAAATGTTGGCGAAACCGTGCGCATCTTCTTTGGCGTGGGCGGCCCCAACTTCACATCCTCCTTCCATGTCATCGGCGAAATCTTTGACCGCGTATTCGATCAAGCCTCACTTACCGGCGCACCGCTCACCGATGTGCAAACAACTCTCGTCCCGCCCGGCGGCGCAACCATGGTCGAGTTCAGTCTCCGGAAGTCCCCGGCAACTATATTCTTGTCGATCACGCCTCTCACGTCTGCAACGCGGACTTGCTGGATACTTAATCGTTGAAGGCCCAGCCGCCCCCGAAATCTTCCTCGGCACACCCTCCGCAGGAAGCGGCCACTAGGATAAATTTCACACAACAAAAAGCCCTGTCGAATTGACAGCGTTTCCCAATATAATTTTGGGATGAAAAAACACGCGTCTTAATTTAACCTTAGCCTGATTCTGTTTCTATTGGCATCCTGCGCCCCGAAAACAGTCACCGCAGACCGAGCCGCACTTGATCAATCAGGGCAGTAACATCGCCACATTGGCCGCGATGCTAAATCCCACTGCGCCGGCGAGCCCACCCACCCCCATCCATCCCCACTCCTTTCAACCTCGCAGGTTTATATTGTGAATATCAATTCTGCATCGGGCATCCAACTGGCATGGCTTTTTACGATCATTTCTGCCTCGCTCGACCAACTCAACCCCAGCAATTACAACAATGGATTTCTGGTCGCATATCAACTGCCAGACTTATTAATTAATTTTATCTGGCTGCAATCTCCTGATACAGCAGA
>NZ_JADJUO010000016.1:0-88053 GCF_016717045.1 Candidatus Villigracilis proximus
AGCGGGCGGCGGTTCCGTGAAGCTATCGGGGGGCGTATGTTTTGGGTCACTGTGCAGTTGATCAATAACTATGCTCCAAATCAGGGCGGGGCCGTGTATTGTTATGTAGGCGCTGATGGAACCCTGACGATCAGTGATAGTTTATTTGAGAATAATGTTTCTAGATACGGTGGCGCGATTTATAACGATGGCTGCGTGACTACGATCAGTAATTCCACTTTTAAAACCAATCAGGCCGATAATGGCGTTCTTGGCAACGGCGGCGCTATTTATAACAGCACGCCTTTTACACCAGACCTTCTTACACTTACTGTAAACAATAGTCTGTTTCAAGGAAACAGCGCTTTGTATGATGGGGGCGGTTTATATAATGATGCCGGGGCGGCTGCTGTGCTTAATTTTGTTACGTTGAAATCCAACACAAGCGGATATGGCGGCGGATTGGAGAATAATGGCACGGTCACATTAAACGATAGCCTGGTCGATTCAAATATCGTCACGGGATCTGGCGGCGGCATTTGGAATTTGAGCGGAACCGTTAATTTGACGCGCACCCGGGTTGTCAATAATAGCGCGTATGAAGGCGGCGGTATTAACAGTTATGGAACTCACGTTGAGATCAATAATGCCAGTATCATGAATAACGTGACGACCGGTTCAAACGGCGGCGGTGTTTATATCAGCTCGGGGACCGCTTTTATTACCAATGCCACGATCAGTGGTAATCAGGCGGTTGGCGGAGGCGCCAATGGCGGCGGCGTTTATCACAACTCGAATGATAATTTGACAATGACGAATGTGACTCTGGCGAATAATCAGGCAGGGTCTTTGGGCGGTGGACTTTATCATTATGGCCGTTATGCGATTTTGACCAATGTGACCATTGGAGATAATACCGCCGGCGCTGCTGGAAATGCCATCTATGAAGATTCACCAAATTCATTTCTGGTTCAACTTAAAAATAGCGTGCTCTTTGGGAGTGCCAACAATTGCGATGGCGTGGCTTTTGACTCGCTTGGTTACAACATTAGCAAGGGAACTTGTTCTGCGTTGGATGAGCCGAGTGACCAGAATAACTTTGGCGGCAACCTCAACCTAAGTGCGTTGATGTTTAATGGCGGCGCATATCCCATGCAGACCATTGCTCCGCTTGCGGGCAGTCCATTGATCAATGCCGGGAATCTCTGCGGCGCTACTGATCAACGCGGCGGCGCGCGTGGGCGTGTGATATTGGCGCAGTGGAATATGGAGCTTTGGGCCCCATCTTTGCGGATGTGCCAACCGATTATTGGGCCTGGCAATATATTGAACGTTTATACGCTGCCGGCATAACTGGAGGCTGTTCAATCACCCCATTAAATTACTGCCCCGATTCAGGTGTGACCCGCGCACAAATGGCAATCTTTTTATTGAAAGGGATTCATGGCTCAAGCTATACGCCACCCGCAGTAAATGGTAATACCGGCTTCACCGATGTTGCTGCAGATTATTGGGCAGCCGCCTGGATCAAACAACTTGCTATTGAAGGCATTACCGGTGGATGTGGGGCAGGGGTTTACTGCCCTGATGCAACAGTCACGCGTGCGCAAATGGCGGTCTTCCTCTTGAAAGCGAAATACGGCTCATCTTATACAACGCCAGCCGTGGGAGCCAGCACGGGCTTCAATGATGTGGCAACAGATTACTGGGCAGCCGCTTTTATTAAGCAATTGGTAACAGAAGGCATTACCAGCGGATGCGGCAGCAGCAATTACTGCCCTGATTCCAATGTCACCCGCGCACAGATGGCAATCTTTTTAGTGAAGACATTTAACTTGCCATAGAAAGAATAAACACCAGGTTTTAAATCAAAAGAGCCATGAGATGAATCTTGCGGCTCTTTTGATTTCTCCGTCATCTCTCATAAGAATTGAGCTGCTTTGTTAGTACCAATAGGCCAGTAGTTTTATGAATAAAGGCGTAAAGAAATAGTACAATGAAGGTGATATTTATGGGGTTATTTAGGCTGAATTAATTGGAAAAAGTTGCTTTGATTAAAAGTTGATATGTCTAAAATTTACATAAATTGAAGCACATCACGTCATTTGTTTTATGTGTGGCAGACGCAGTTATGGAGGTGATCGGAATAATTATCTTATTGATCAAAAATATATTTTAAAGTTAAATCATGGTTCATTCTGGTTTTTCTGCTGTTGCCGTTGGTTTGTGAGATGTCTAGCATACAATTTATATAACCAGAGTTGAACGAATCGTTGCTGAAAAATCCCCAGTGACGGATATGGCAATATCATTGTATGTATCTTTATACAGATTTCTAAAGAGGAGCAAGTCTTCTCAAGGAGAAAGAAATGAAAAAAAATATTATTCTACTGACTTTAGTGTTAACGCTATTGGCGGCTTCTTTTAATGTACAGCCTGCGCGTGCCGCCAGCGCAGTGGTGGGGAATGGCACGCCCGCCTCCTGTACCGAAACTGCGTTTAATACCGCGTTGTCTGCAGCGAATAGTGGCGGCGGTACCATTACCTTTAACTGTGGCGCAGCGGTAACAACCATTAACTTTACTGCCCAGAAAAGTATTTTTGCAAATAATGTAACTATTAATGGGAATAACCTTATTATTCTTAGCGGTGGAAACACCACGCGCCTTTTTTATGTAAATGGTGGTCTGGTCTTTCATTTGCAAAATATTACTTTGAGCAATGGCAAGTCTTTGCAGGAAGGGGCTGCTGTTTATTCAATCGGATCACAGGTGTTTTTGGAGTCTGTGCAATTCCTTAATAATAATGCTACAAATCAGGGCGGGGCAGTGTATTGTAATGTGGGAACTGGCGGCACTTAATGTTAGCGGCAGTTTGTTTCAAGGGAATGTTTCGAAGGCCGGTGGTGCAATTTATAATGACGGTTGTACAGCTACGATCAGTAATTCAATCTTTAAGGCAAATCAAGCCAGTAGTGGTTCGGGTGGGCTGGGCGGGGCTATTCATAATGCAGCACCTTCCACACTCACGATGAGCAATAGTTTGCTTCAAGGGAACAGCGCTTTGGATGGCGGCGGTTTATATAATGATCTCGGGGCAGTTTCTGTGCTTAATTTTGTTACTTTGAAATCCAATACGGGTGGCTATGGCGGTGGATTAGAGAATGCCGGCACAACAACGCTAAACGACAGCCTGGTTGATGCAAATGTTGTCACCGGTGTCGGCGGCGGTATTTGGAATTTGTTTGGGACTGTTACTTTGGTGCGGACGCGGGTGACCAACAATAGCGCCTATGAAGGCGGTGGTATCAATAGCTACGGTACTCATATTGAGATCACCAATGCCAGTATCATGAATAACGTGACGACTGGTTCAAACGGCGGCGGTGTTTATATTAGTGTGGGAACGGCTTTTATTACCAATGCTACGATCAGTGATAATCACGCGGTGGGTGCCACGGCAAGCGGCGGCGGCGTTTATCACAGCTCAGACGGCAACCTAACGCTGACAAATGTAACGCTGGTAAATAATCAGGCGGGATATTTTGGCGGTGGTCTGTTTCATAGCAGCCGTTATGCGGTTTTGACCAATGTCACCATTGGAAACAATACGGCTGGTGTTGCTGGAAATGCCATCTATGAAGATTCTATAAACTCGTTCGTGGTTCAACTTAAGAATAGCGTGATCTTTGGCAGTACTAATAATTGCGATGGTTCACTTTTTGACTCGCTTGGGCATAATATCAGCATAGGCACTTGTTCTGCTTTGGATCAACCAAGTGACCAGAACAACTTTGGCGGCAATCTTAATTTGGGCAGCTTAACTTTTAATGGCGGCGCATTCCCAATGCAAACGATACTGCCGCTGGCTGGCAGCCCCTTGATCAATGCCGGAGATAATTGCAGTACTACCGATCAACGCGGCGCATCCCGGGTAGGCGTGTGTGATATTGGCGCTGTGGAATATGGAGCTTTAGGTCCCATTTTTGCAGATGCGCCAACTGATTATTGGGCCTGGCAATATGTTGAACGTTTATACGCTGCCGGCATAACTGGAGGCTGTTCAGTCACCCCATTAAATTACTGCCCCGATTCAGGTGTGACCCGCGCCCAAATGGCGATCTTCCTATTGAAAGGGATTCACGGTTCAAGCTATACTCCACCCGCCGTGGGAGGCAGTACCGGCTTCGGCGATGTAGCAACCGATTACTGGGCTGCCGCGTGGATTAAGCAATTAGCCGCCGAAGGCATCACCGGCGGCTGTGGCGGCGGAAATTACTGTCCCGATAACACCGTCACCCGGGCGCAAATGGCAGTCTTCTTAATGAAAGCCAAGAACGGCTCCAGTTATAGTCCGCCGGCCGTGGGAGGGAATACCGGCTTTAGTGATGTCGCAACCGATTACTGGGCCGCGGCTTTCATCAAGCAGCTCGTGGCAGACGGCATTACCAGCGGATGCGGCAATGGCAATTACTGTCCTGAATCAGATGTCACCCGCGCACAGATGGCGATCTTTTTAGTAAAGACATTTAATTTGCCGTAAATAAAAATTTTTCAATCCGGGAGTGTCTCGAAAAATTGAGATGCTCCCGGATTAATGAGTAGCATTGAATCTTTGAGGCAAAAAAATGAAAAATTACCGGCTTTATAAAACTTCATCCATCTTGTTCATCATTCTTCTGACGTTAACACTGATCGGCCAGACATCATTCATGGTTGCAGCCAGACCCGGTACGGCAATCAACAATAAAACATTGATTGCCAATAAAGCGATCGCCGGCTGGTCGTCGGAAATTCCAAACGGAGAAAAACGTCCTGTAGTAGTGTTTTTACCCGGCTGGGGCGGGTCGGGTTTCGTGAATGCCGGAGTATCTGGTCAGAATTCAAGTTTTATAAATGAAGGATATGTCACTTTATCGATTGGGTTTGACGAGATCAGCCCATGGGTCAGTGATATTAGCGCAAGAACCTTGCAAGGGCTTGATGCATTGTGCGGCGATTCTTCGATCCCTGCGAATTGCAACGCAATTATTTTAGTGGGAAGTTCCTATGGCGGGGCGCAAAATTATTGGGTGATGGAATATTTGCACAGTAATGGCTATCAAGGCAGAGCATTGGGATTTCTTTCGGAGGATGCCGGATATGCAGCTCCCGGCTATATCACCGACAATAATACCGGCGCGTTTACCCGTACGGGGCTGGCTGATACGGCTTCCTATAGCATTGCCATGATCGAGAATTTGGGCGACACAACATTCCCTGTGGATGAGTGTACCTGGGGAAATTGTGGTGCGCGGGAATTAAGCAATGCTCATCTGGCGCGCGGCGATGACAATGTCTTTAGCGTTTGTCCATCAGGCGGTGAACATGGGACGCGTGGTTATGTCGATTGGAATGCCTGGGTGATTTCAGCCATAAAAACAATGCTGCATGTTACCCACGGTGTTCCTGTATTTACCGGATACACCAACCCAACCCTGTCAGTTGGAAACACCTGTGTTACAAAGGTCTGGGTGTTTGATGATGTTCCCACCTTGTATTGGGCAAATAATTATATTGAACGTTTATATAGCGCCGGGGTCACAGGCGGCTGTTCGACCGTCCCATTGAATTACTGCCCTGACAGCACAGTTACTCGCGCACAAATGGCCGTCTTTCTTTTAAAAAGTATGCACGGTTCCAATTATGTGCCGCCCGCAGTCAATGGCAGCACAGGCTTCACGGATGTCTCTGCCGATTATTGGGCAGCCGCATGGATCAAACAACTTGCCGCTGAAGGCATCACCAGCGGATGCGGTCCGAGTATCTATTGTCCAGATTCAACGGTTACCCGCGCCCAAATGGCAATCTTCCTCTTGAAGGCCAAACACGGGGCAGCCTATGTACCTGTCAATGCTGGCGGAATATTCACCGACGTTCCCGTGGGGTATTGGGCCGATAAATGGATCGAACAACTTTCTGCTGAAGGAGTCACCTCTGGCTGTGGTAATGGGAATTATTGCCCCGATAACTCTGTTACTCGCGCAGAGATGGCAGTCTTTATTGTCAGGGCTTTTAATTTACCGTAGTAAATAAATATGTGGCGTATAATGTTTTGAATATTTTCAATTGGGCTTCCAATTGAAAATGACGTAGTCCGTTAATCTATTCAATATTTGTTCAATAGGAGATAAAAATGCATTCACATAAACAAAGAACACCTTTTTTCGTTTTTTCAATCGTGTTGATCTTTGCCATGCTCATGGTTATCTTTAGCCCTGTATCAGGCGCTCTGGCTCAGGATAATACGCCCCCTACACCCGAAGTTGGCGGGCAGATCGTAGGTGGTGTACTTGCGAGTGAGGGTGAATATCCGTGGCAGGTTGCATTAGTAGGCGGAAACGCTGTAAATGATTTTTATAGCAATTCCGCCACCTGGCAATTCTGCGGTGGTTCATTGATTGACCCGGAATGGGTTCTCACCGCAGCCCATTGTATAGCAGATGATTTCGGTACAGTGGTGAGCCCATCCAGTGTTGATATCGTCGCTGGTATATATAATTTGTTCACTCCTACCGCTGGGTATCAACAACGGAATGTCATTGAGATCATTAAACATCCGTCCTATAATCCTTCTACAAAAGACAATGATATTGCCTTGCTGAGACTGGAATCTCCAGTAACGATCGGTGGCAGCGGTGCAACCAAAACCGCTTTAATTCCTCTGGTCTCCTCCTCAGTTGGGAGCCTGGCAGGTGTTAACTCAACGGTTACGGGATGGGGAAATACTGAAATAGCTGGCTATCCTAAAGAGCTATATGAAGTGCAGGTTCCCATTATTACAAATTCAGTATGCGCTGATTCCAATCACTATGGCGGCGGAATAACAGGCAATATGTTGTGTGCTGGCTTTGATGCAGGCGGAAAAGACTCCTGTCAGGGTGATTCTGGCGGTCCTCTGGTTATATTTGATGGCAGCCAGTGGAAACTTGCCGGAGTTGTTTCATTTGGTATTGGCTGCGCTGAGCCATTCCTGCCGGGCGTTTACACTCGTGTATCTGAATATGTAAATTGGATAAGTAGTTATATATCCGTTTTTTCTGATGTCCCCATGGATTATTGGGCGAATAATTACATCGAACGCCTTGCCAATGCCGGCATCACCGGCGGATGCGGTACAGGTATTTATTGCCCTGATAATACAGTCACTCGCGCGCAAATGGCAGTCTTCTTATTGAAGGGGATTCATGGCTCAAGCTATGTCCCGCCTGCTGTGAACGCCGGCACTGGATTTACAGATGTTGCCACTGATTACTGGGCAGCAGCATGGATCAAACAGCTTGCCGCTGAAGGCATCACTGGTGGATGCGGCACGGGTGTCTATTGCCCCGATGCAACGGTTACCCGGGCGCAAATGGCGATCTTCCTTTTGAAAGCCAAGTACACTTCCTCTTATTCTCCCTCCAATGCTTCAGGAGTTTTCACAGATGTGCCCGTAGGGTATTGGGCTGATAAATGGATCGAACAGCTTGCTGTTGAAGGCATCACCGGCGGATGCGGCACGGGTATCTATTGCCCGGATAGTTCTGTTACGCGTGCTCAAATGGCTGTATTCCTGGTGAAGACGTTTAATCTGCCATAAAGAATTGACCGCTGTCTTGTAGTTAAGAAATTTCTGAAATAATTATGAATCAAAAAGGGATGCGAGACCATGGTCTCGCGGCTCTTTGATTCATGAACGAATAACTTCTATGGCAGGTTGAAAGCCTTGACGAGGAAGACCGCCATCTGTGCTCTTGTGACCGAGTCTTCGGGACAGTAATTCCCATTGCCGCAACCAGCGGTGATGCTATCGGCAACCAATTGCTTGATAAAAGCCGCAGCCCAATAATCGGTTGCTACATCACTAAAGCCAGTGCTGCCTCCCACAGCGGGCGGACTGTAACTAGAGCCGTTCTTGGCTTTCATTAAGAAGACAGCCATCTGTGCCCGGGTGACGGTGCTATCGGGGCAGTAGTTTCCGCCGCCGCATCCGCCAGTGATGCCTTCGGCAGCGAGTTGCTTGATCCATGCGGCTGCCCAGTAATCGGTGGTGACATCACCAAAGTTGGTATTGCCATTCACTGCGGGTGGCGCATAACTTGAACCGTGAATCCCTTTCAATAGGAAGATCGCCATTTGCGCGCGAGTGACAGTACTATCGGGGCAGTAATTTAACGGGATGTTTGAGCAGCCACCAGTTATGCCAGCGCCGTATAGGCGTTCGATGTAGCTATTTGCCCAATAGGATGTTGGCACATCTGCAAATGTAGATAGTTTGTTTTCAAGTTTGGAGATAAAAACATCAACATCACCAAGGCTGGTTAAGTTGGCTGTGCCTGTGCCAGGGTCAAAATCTCCGGTGCCGTCAAAGGCTCCGGTTGTGTAGACGTTGCCTTGCGAATCTAATGTGATGGCTCGCCCCGATGTATAGTCCATACCGCTTAAGCTCTTGGCCCAGACGAAGTTGCCGTCGGTATCCAGCTTGGAGAGGTAGGCATCCGTATAGATGCTTGGGTTGGTTAGGTTGAAGGTAGCTGCACCGGGGTCAAAATCTGCAATGCCGTCAAACTCACCTGTTGTGTAAACATTACCGATTGAGTCTACGGCGATGCCGTAGCTATATTTAAAGCTATCACCAGTGGGAGGGATTGTTCCGTTTCCATCCAATGCTTTGGCCCAAACGAAGCCGCCGTTACTGTTCAGCTTGGAGATGTAGATGCCCAGGTCTCCTATGTTGTTCAGATTGAATACGGCCACTGCGTCGGGATCGAAATCAGTGAGGCCGTAGAAATATCCTGTTGTGTAAACATTGCCATTTGAGTCTAAGGCAATATCCACGGATACGTCGCCGCCGTTGCTCTTAGCCCAAAGAAAATTACCGGCGCTGTCAAGCTTGGAAGTGAAGGAGGCTTGATCAACAGTGGTTATATTGAATGTGCCTGCGCCGGGGTCAAAGTCCACAGTTTGGTTAAAGTAGCCCGTCGTGTGAACGTTACCGCTTGAGTCTACGGCGATGCCGAGTCCGCCCTCAGAAGAAACGCTGCCCATGACTTTTGCCCAGACGAAGTTTCCGTTGGTATCGAGCTTGGAAATGAAGACATCACCATCGCCAATGGTATTCACGGTGGCAATACCTACGCCGGGGTCAAAGTCGGCAGACGCACTTTCTATGCGCCCCGTTGTGAGGACGTTTCCGTTTGAGTCTATGGCGATGGATGATGCGTAATCCCAGCTTGATCCACCGATGCCTTTGGCCCAGACGAAGTTTCCGTCGGTATCGAGTTTGGCGATGAATATATCCACTATACCAGCGCTGGTCAGGTTAAATGTAGCTGCGCCAGGGTTAAAGTCGGCAGTCCCTTGAAATTGCCCGGTGACATAGACATTGCCGTTTGAGTCTAGGGCGATGTCATTGGAATCATCATATTGACTGCCACTGTCTGAGTTTGTACTCCCCATTCTTTTAGCCCAGACAAAGTTTCCGCTGCTATCAAGTTTGGAGATAAAAATATCAGTTCCACCGATGCTGGTCAGGTTAAATGTGGCAGCGCCGGGGTCAAAGTCGACAGTATCTTGAAAATGCCCGGTTGTGTAAACATTACCGTTTAAGTCTACAGCGATGGATCTGCCGTAATCAAGGTCCGTTCCGCCAAAACCCTTAGCCCAGAGGAAATCTCCGCTGGAGGATAATGGTTTTGCAAGCGATCCCGCTTAGGCGGGGAATACACCTGCCAATAAAAACATCACGATGAATAATGCTGAGAACATTTTGGAAATCTTATTTTTTGTAAACATACCCTCTCCTTTTTTGGCTGTAATGATTTGGATGAAGTTTTCCAAACATAAGCAACCATTGTACTATGACAAATAAGATGTTTATTATCGGGATGGGGAATCAAAAGAGCCGTAAGACCAAGGTCTCGCGGCTCTTTTGATTCATGAACTACTTGTCTCTACGGCAAATTAAACGCCTTCACTAAAAACACCGCCATCTGTGCCCGTGTGACCGAGTCTTCAGGACAGTAATTCCCATTGCCGCAGCCAGCGGTAATGCCGTCTGCCACGAGTTGCTTGATGAAAGCCGCGGCCCAGTAATTGGTTGCGACATCACCAAAGCCAGTGCTGCCTCCCACGCCGGGCGGACTATAGTTGGAGCCGTTCTTCGCTTTCATTAAGAAGACTGCCATTTGCGCACGGGTGACGGTGTTATCAGGACAGTAATTCCCGCCGCCACAGCCGCCGGTGATGCCTTCGGCAGCTAATTTGATCCACGCGGCAGCCCAGTAATCGGTTGCTACATCGCCGAAGCCGGTATTGCCTCCCACGGCGGGTGGGGTATAGCCTGAGCCATGAATCCCTTTCAATAAGAAGACTGCCATCTGTGCGCGTGTGACGGTGTTATCAGGGCAGTAAATACCTGTGCTACATCCACCGGTGATGCCGGCGTGGCAAGACGCTCGATGTAATTTCACGCCCAATAAGCTAAGTGACACATCTGTAAATGTTTGCCAAGACGGAGCGCCAGTTTCATGAATAAATATGTCCAAAAGCTATGTTGTTTAATCTGCATTACCAGATTTGTGGCTGATGATTGAAATACAACGAATCGACCGTCCGCTGAAAGGGAACTATGCCCTACACCAGAGCCACCATTTGATTAGTGCCATTTGTTGCGCAACTGAAGCCCGTGTAGAAGCCTGAATCGTGTACAAGATCATGTACAAAGACATCCGAGAGGCCATTTTCCGTTAGATTAGTATCGTTGCTTACCGAGGTTGTTAGCGTAGAGGTTGAATGCCACGTAGCGTCCATCTGCTGAAATGGATTGGGTAATAGGAAATGTTATTTCCCTGATTTCCAGTTGAATCTCTAATGAACGTAGTAGGTTATACCCCGCAAGAGATCATGTACAAAGCCATCTCTTACATCGTTGGTGTCTTCATGTCAACCGTTGCTCGCATAAGAGTAAAGCAACATAGCGGCCATTAGCGGAGATAGCAAGATCATATTCTCCTGCGTCGTCATTACCTTGTGTTCCACTTGAACTAATTGAAACTCGAGTCGTGGTTCCGGTTAAATTATCGTAAACAAAGATGTCATCTACAAATTTGTGTCACCATTTACCAAATTACTAGCTTTTGAGAGAAATGCTATATAACGTCCGTCGGATGAAATAGAAGGAAATAGAAGAGTCGCTGTTTCCTTCTACGCCCTGAGTTAACTGAACCCGTGTGGTGCTTCCAGTTGTAAATCTCGTACAAAATATCTTCCCATCCTTTTGGTCTCCATCCACAAGGTTGTTAGCGATTGATCTGATAAATGAAACATACCGCCCATTAAAGAAATCCACAAGGATGCAGGCCAGCAATAAGTGTTTGTTCTCTTTTTGAGTTGACTGATACACGAACAGTAGTTTTGGCCACAAGATCGTGTACGAAAATATCGCTTCTGTTGTTTGTGTCGCCGATTACGAGATTGTTGTATCTGATTGGAATGCTATGTAGCGTCCATCTATTGAAATAGATGGATGAGGAATTCCCTTCCTTGAACGCCACTTGAACTGGACTGAAACAAGGAGGTATTCCTGTGGCAAGGTCATGTACGAAAACATCTGAAGCCAACTTTTGATCGTTACTTATTAAACTCCAAGCATAAGAGTAAAATGTTACATAGCGCGTCCATCTAGAGAAATGGCAGGGAGAACAGAGTCCGCTATTTTTTTGGGTGCCATTTGTGCTTAAGATATCATTGTTGTGTTGCCAGCAGTACCAAGACAGAAGTAACTAGGATGAATGCGAAGAGAAACGTTATTACCGTGGCTGAAAACTTACGAATAAATTTACTTTAGTCTCCCTGGTTTGGATGATTTTATGTATTTGATTTTTGAAGAATAGTAAAATTATAATGGGGTATTAAATTATTGATTTTAAGAAAAATGAGACAGCTACATCTTGATAGATGATCGTAAAAAGAGCCGCGAGACCATGGTCTCGTGGCCTCTTCTAATTACCAATTACCTAATTACTACCTTACAACCCCGCAGCCTTCTTCAAAGCAGCGGCCTTATCAGTCTTTTCCCATGGGAACTCGATATCGTCGCGGCCAAAGTGACCGTACGCGGCGGTCTTGCGATAGATCGGGCGGCGCAGGTCAAGGTCATGGATGATCGCGCCGGGGCGCAGGTCAAAGAATTCGCTGACGAGTGCAGAGATTTTCTCATCCGCAATTTTAGCGGTGCCAAAAGTCTCAACATTGACAGAGAGTGGGTGAGCCACGCCGATGGCGTACGCCACCTGCACTTCCACGCGGTCAGCCAAACCAGCGGCCACAATGTTCTTGGCTACATAGCGCGCGGCATACGCAGCAGAGCGATCGACCTTTGTGGGGTCTTTCCCTGAGAACGCACCGCCGCCATGACGACCCATGCCGCCGTAGGTATCCACGATGATCTTACGGCCGGTCACACCCGCATCGCCCATTGGACCGCCGATAACAAAAGATCAACACGGTATCAATGCGCTTGGGCTTGCCCTGTGAATATTCAACAGTGACCTGACTCTTGCCATCGGGGCGCAGCCAGGGGAGTGTGCCGTCTTTGCGAAGTTCGCTTAAGCGGCGTGATAATTTATGAGCCATGTAAATTGGCATCGGCATTAAGGTCGGGGTTTCATTACAGGCAAAGCCAAACATCATACCCTGATCGCCCGCACCCACATGTTCAATGCCGGCGTCTTTCATTTCACCGCTTTTATCTTCCATCGCATGGTCAACGCCCAAAGCGATATCTGCGCTCTGGCTGGCAACGGCTGAAAGCACGGCACAAGTATTGCCGTCAAAGCCTTTGTCGCTGCTATCGTAGCCGATCTCATTCACCACTTTGCGCACGAGCTCATCAAAATTTACATACGCATTGGTTGTGATTTCGCCCAACAATGCCACGAAACCGGTTTTCACTGCGGTTTCACAAGCCACACGCGACATCGGATCCTGCTCAAGACAGGCATCCAAAACTGCGTCCGAGATCTGATCGCAGATCTTATCAGGGTGTCCTTCGGTGACCGATTCTGATGTGAACATCAAACTCGGTGAAGACATAAAAGTGTTACTCATTTGTTTCTCCTTAAGAAAATATAATTGCCCTTTCAGCGTGCGAAAGGGCAATTATGCATAATGCTATCTACCCTCTCATCTCCCAGAAATGTATCTGTCGGATTTGGCACCATATTCAACTTTCGCTGACTGGTTGTCGAGACATCGCAGGGCCGTTCCCTCCGTCTCTCTGGATAAGAGCGCCGTATTGGGGCTATTGAATTGTGTCGGGATAATACCATAAGCAGGTGGATGAGTAAAGATAAAGCACCGCATCTTACTTAACTGTTGGTTGATTCTGTTTTAATGATCACTCACGCATCTGAATCCGATCTTTGCAGAACTGCGTCCATAGTATGCGGCATCATTTTGCAAAGCGGAAGGGTCCGGCCCTGCTTCATATCCACGGTTTGAAATTCTTAACATCGAAGCATCGTCTTGAAACGACCCACCGCGGATTACGCGCATGGAGTTCAACCCTCCATTCTCCGGGCCCGTGGGATTATCCGCCGGAGACTCTGCGTAATAGTTCCCTTTATAAAAATCAGCCACCCATTCCCAAACATTGCCCGCCATATCCAACGCGCCAAATGGGCTGATCCCTGTCGCATACGTGCCAACACGCGTGGTATCCCCGACAATATTTAACGAGTTGGAATTATTCGCATTCGGCAATTCCCCGCCCCAAGGGTAGGTGTTTACACTGTCACCGCGCGCAGCACGTTCCCATTCCGCTTCGGTGGGGAGGCGGCGGCCTGCCCATTGGCAATATGCGTTCGCGTCATACCATGTGACCTGGATCACGGGGTAATCTTGAAATTCAGGATTACCATAATAATCCAGCCGATTATCTGAGGTAACGTTGGCCGGCGGTCTGCACACTCCGGCTTCAACACATAATGCATACATGCCATTGACCACTTCCACTTGATCGACCCAGAATGCGTTGATCTGAACCGAATGCGCGGGCAATTCATCGTTTTCAAGCAGCACATCCAACCCGCCCATCTTGACTGTCCCAGCCGGAACAAAGAGTTGAGTCATACCGTCGATCGGTGAAATTTTCACCGTCTCAGGGGTAGCGGTAGGGATGGGGGTGGATGTGGCGACAGGTGTCGCCGTCAATGGAACCACTGTGGCCGTGGATGTCATGATCGCCTCTGCCGTAGCCGTTGGCGCGAAAGGCGTATTCGTACTTTGACAAGCTGCGAGGAACAAGATAATAAGCGGGAGAAACGTTTTTTTCATGGATACCTTGTAAGGATATAAAATATTTTTATTGAATGGTAGCGACCTGATAGTTTGATTTTAAGACCCGGATAATTTTTTTTTTGATCGAAATGAATTGCGTATTACAAGTTGCTGGCTTAAAGTTGGGACGTTTTAGGAGACCCGCTTTTGCCTCGAAACCCACAGATCTTCGAGGATTTTATAAATTTATTCTGTATGCGCTCCGCAGTAAACATGTTCGGGGTTTTTCCGGTCAATACAAAATCTATGGCAATGGTCCCGGACTTTTTACATGACGGCAACTTGAATTAGTAGATTTGACCTCTTGCATAAGTAAAGCGCTGTAAACTACAAAATCACTAAGTTTTTTGCCCTTGAGTTTCACTGCACTGAACTGTAACGCGGTGTAAGTGTCGAGGCTTTGTGTCTTATTACCCTGCAGGTTGTGAAAAAAATAGACTTTTGCAAGAGGTCTGATGATCCCAACACCAATCTCGAAGAGATGAAATGATTGTAGATATAACGCGTGGTAGAAATATCAACCCCGAAGGGGTGACATAATGTTACGTCACATAAACAGATCATTGAACCAGATCAATTGCCTTTTGTGCCTGATCTTCAAAAAAGTTAGGATTAATTTTATCCGCTTTTTCCCATGCTTTGAGTGCGCCGCTGTAATCGCCGTTACGATATAAACCAAAGCCATACCATAGCCATGCTTCTTCAGACATATCTGTTATGCCTCTGGCGTAATCGGTTAAGACAAGCAGGTCTTCATTTCTGTTTGAGTGGAAGTATGCCAGGAACGGCCCGAATTGATAGCGGAACATACGCAAAGGCAGACCAAGCTCGCGCGCTTTGTCATAAGCCAGTGCTGCTTCTTCATAGCGGTCAAAGTAGACAAGGTTACTGCCAAGATTAAACCAGGTAAACGCGTCAGCCGAGTCTTTGCCGGCAGCGGCTTGGGATGAGTCCAATGCATTTTGCCGATTCAGGCTTGGGTCCCAGTCTGAACCGAGCAGGGTTTTTATCTCCTCTTCAAATTGAGGGAAATACATCACGATGTAGAGGTTGTTGAAGGGGCGCCATTCCTCTTCCAGTTTGGTGTAGGAAATTTTTAGATCTGCGCCGTGGTAGGAATCCTGAATGGTGAATTCCTGCGCGCCATCATCGTAGCCCGTGATCAAAAGATAATGCGCCGCCCAAAGATCATCAGTGGGGCCGAGGGCATCGTTCGGGTCGAGTGATGTGACACTTTCAACAATGACCGGATAATTCGCTGCCAGTAAACGCTTGAGTAATTCAACACTTCCGCCCACGCGATATTCAAGATTTAACCATCCCGCTTGTGTGCGGACGTAGTAACGTAATTCTTCAGGGTTTACATTACGATCGCCTGTAATGGGTTTGATGAAATTGGCGATCCCGGTTTGATTGCCTTCCCAGCCATACATGTGCAATGCCATGGAGAGCGCAGCGGGTCCGCAGTTGTTGGGCGTCTGCTGTTCATATGCCGGCGATTGGATGGAAGCCTGCGCAGGTAATGGGGCAAAAGTGGCAGTGGGTGTGATGGAAGGTGTGAGATTAACAATGGGTGTGAGGGTTGCTGTTGCGAGGGTGGTTGGTGTGGCAGGTGGCGGGGTGACGGGCAGCGCTGTGGGTACAGGACCAACAGGGTTGATCACGTTTTTTGCGTAGATCGCAAATTTTTCGATGCGCCATGATACAACTGAGTTTATATACGGTATTTGATAGAGTAAGACCGCCAGCAGGAGCAAACCCGCCAGCCCGAAAAAGGTTATTTTTATACGTTTGGACATGTGGGGAGTTTACCACGCGATTATGAAATGAAAATTAGGTAAGAAGATGCGTGTTTTGGAAGTCTGTTTTGATACGTTAAAATTGCATAAACATACCGAAAGCAGTTTTTGACTTGACGCTCTTCTCTCTCGCTATTATCATAAAAATTATTGGAGAATTTATCAGTTATGACTCTTGATTCTGAAGCACTGCGCACTGCCATGCGTGCCTGGTCTGCGGGTGTGACCGTTGTGACGGCTGTCCATGAAGGAAATACACACGGCATGACTGTTAACTCGTTTACATCCATTTCATTGGAGCCTGCCATTATCACCATCTCGTTGCAGGCTTCCACGCGCACGTATGAGCTTGTATCCAAATCGCGCGCGTTTGGGTTGACCATGCTTTCTGTTGAACAGACAAAAATTTCAGATATGTTTGCCGGGCGTATGCCTGAGATCGAAGACCGCTTTGCCGACCTTCCAACAGAGACGCTTGTCACTGGTTCTCCTTTGATCGTGGGCGGACTGGCCTGGCTCGACTGCCGTGTGTTGGAAACCTATGATGCGGGCATGAACATTTTATTTATCGCTCAAGTGCTTGCTGCGCGCGGAATTGGCGGTGAGCCATTGATGTATCACAATCGTAAATATTGGAAGCTGGCACAATTGGAGTAGCCCGGATTGGTCGTCATATTCGAGGAGTAATCCGGTCTGCGGGAGGGAACCATGACTGATTCACTAACAATTGGGGAGAAGAAAATTCTTTTGCGCCTGGCGCGCGAAGCCATGACGTTTGCGGTAATGGGGAATAAATTGCCGCCTTTGGATTTGAACTCTTTGTCTTTGCCCTTGCGTGAGAATGGCGCGTCCTTTGTAACACTGACCATTAACGATGAATTGCGTGGTTGTATCGGTACGCTTGAAGCGCATCAATCATTGGCTGAAGATGTGCGTGAACACGCAGTCGCTGCTGCGCTTGAAGATCCGCGCTTCCCACCCGTAGATAAAACTGAATTAAACAGGATCAGGCTTGAGGTGTCGCGTTTGACCGCTCCTCATGCGCTGGAATATTCTTCCAGTGAAGACCTGCTCAAAAAGCTGAATCCGCATGTGGATGGCGTCATCTTAAAAAGCGATCATCGCCGCGCAACATTTTTGCCGCAGGTTTGGCAGAAGATTCCCAGCCCCGAAGATTTCCTGGATCATTTGTGTGTCAAGATGGGCGCGCGGTCTGATCTGTGGCAAAAAACAAAGTTGCAGGTTTATATTTATCAGGTTGAAGAATTCCACGAATAAAGACAACAAGCGGTAAAATACGTGCATGGCTGATTTTTCTCAAGGTGATAAACCCGACGATACAATGTTTCAGGATGCGGTGGATGCACTGCGGCGTGGAGATAAACCGCGCGCCAAGGAACTTCTTACGCTTCTGCTTAAGGCGGATCAGAATAACCCGACGTATTGGGTTTGGTTAAGCGCCTCAATGGATAACGCCAAGGAGCGCATTTACTGCCTGCAAACAGCGCTCAAATTGGACCCTGAAAATGGTACGGCGAAACGGGGTTTGATCTTGCTCGGAGCTTTAACTCCTGACGAAACCGTTCAACCATTTCAAATGAACCGTCCGCGTGCGTGGGAGGAAAAACTTTTGCTTGCGAATGAAAAGCCAAAGGAAAGAGGCTTGAAGGCGCTTGCGAAAAATCCTGTCACTCGTTTGGCGGGTGTGGTTATGGTGGGGGTGGGGTTATGTGCGGCTGTGGTGTTTGGCTTTGTGTTGCCGCGCCAATCAACCATTCGCCCGACAGAGACAAATACTCCCGGGCCTTCACCCACCTATACTGCCACGCCGACTGTCTTCGGGGCCACCGCCGCACCGACAAAATCCTTTGTGGGCCCAACTCCATTGTGGATGATGCTGCCCGAAACGTATACTCCCACTGCTTTATATGTGAATACACAGCGTCCGCCTCAATCAAGAGATCAGTATCGCTCTGCAGAAATTGCCTTTAAAGAATCAGGATTGGGATGCCTATATCTCAAATATGGAATTGATCATTCCGCTTGAGCCCTGATTCTCCAGATGTATATTACCTGATCGGTGAAGCCTATCGATTTAAAGGACAGGGGACCAATGCGTTGAAAGCCTACAACAGCGCTCTGGAAGTTGATCCGAATTTTGGTGCGGCGTATCTTGGGCTGGCACGCGCACGATTAATGAATGAGCCAGGGTTTAAAGCCGAGTTTCTGTTCGATGAAGCCATCAGGCTTTGAACCGGATTTTGGCGAGATCTATATTGAGCGCGCACGTTATTTTATAAACAGGAAAGACCCTGAAGCGGCTATTGTAGATCTTGAAACGGCTGCCGATCTGATGCCCGATTCACCGGCGGTCTATATGACGTATGCGAATGCCTATATCGCGCTTGAAGATGAAAAGAAGGCACTCGAAGCGGCAGAGAAAGCCTATTCGTTGGATATTACCGCGCTGCCGGTTTATTCACTTTTGGGCGGGTTGTATATTGATAATGGAAAATATCAACAGGCGATTGAAGCGCTTGAGTTGTATGTTGTCTATGAAACAGAAGATGCGACTGCTTTTGCCATGTTGGGGCAGGCTTATTTTGAATTGAAAGACTACAAGTCTGCTGTGCGATATCTGGATCAGGCGTATACGTTGAATCCTTCTGGTCTGAGAAGATATTATGTTTATCGTGGTCTTGCTCATCTTGAGTTGGATGATATAGATCAGGCGGTTGAAGACATTGAAAAAGCCTACGAAGTGGATGAGCGTTCTTTTGAGATCAATCTGGCTTTGGTCCGCGCTTATTTTGTGCAGGAGAAGTTTGGCACAGCGTTCCTGAAAGTGGAAGCGCTCAAGTCTTTGGCTGAGACTGATGAACAAACAGCTTATGTGCTTTACTGGCGCGCATTAATCCAGGAGAAGCGTGAAGAATCAAAGGAAGCGGTTGACGATTGGCAGGAGTTACTTGCCATGGACCCGGATGTGATGACGCCTGAAATGCGCGCCGAAGCGGAGCAGCATCTTAAGGCAGTTGTGACAGCGACGAATACGCCCAAGGCGCTGACGGCAACTTCAACACCGAAGGTGAGTGGTTCTGTGACGGTGACAAAAACCCCGAAGCCAGGCGGTTCAACGCCAACACGTACGCCAACTCCCAAGCGGACGCCGACCCCAACCCCGACACGGACGCCGTAGAGGGGAATCAGGTTTAGGTAAATGGGTAAGAAGTAGATAGGTAGATAGGTAGATAAGTAGATAATAGAAAAGAGAGACTGGTTTTTGGCCGGTCTCTCTTTTTTTCTCTATCGTATATTTCAAAATCGGGATGCTGATTGCTTCGCTCGCAGAAAATGCAGTTTTTTAATCAGCGTTTTCTGCGCGCGTAGCGATCTGCGTCCTATGTAAAAACTATCGGGAGGTAGTTTTTTTACTTTTCTTTTCTGCACTCGTCACACGGACATAAGGCTCTGAGATAATGCCAGTTAAAAATTCCATAGTCGTGGCCGTCTTCCCAGACGATGGTCAAGGCGTAGGAGCCGGTTGCGACGATGTTGGATAATCTTGTCGTTGAATTATCTTCTGTGATCTGTCTGGTGAAAATATCTGCGTCGGGTTCTGATTTCATGTTTTCGTGTCCGCCGCGGCAGGAGGCGCATGGACAGGCTGCGCGTAATAATCCGAAAGGATATACGCTGGTGTGTCCGTCGTTCCAGGTGACGGTAAATTCTTTTTGCTTTTGTTGGCGCTGACGCCGGTTGGTTTTTCAGACATGTGTTCTCCGAATGTTGTGGCTGTTTTAATTTGGATGGGGATGAGCCCTGTCTTTACAAAATTATGGCGCTGGTACAACTGCAAGGAAGTCAGCGGCGGCCCAGCCAGCGCGAGTTTCGTCATACGGCGCTACGAGATACCACCAGGTGTATCCGTCTATGGTTTGTGGGCCGTCTTTGACGAGAAATACTTCTGCTTCTTCGCCGCGGAAGACGGTCTCGCCGTTCAGCCCTGCGGCAGAGCGGATGCGTAATCCTTCGCCCTCGGTGCCGGTGATCTGGACATAGGCGTTAATGCCGAGTGTGTTTGCCGCGAGTGTTGGGGTGACAAGATTGGGGTCGAAGGTGGGTACGGCGGTCACGTTGGGGGTATTTGTCGGGGCTGGGATCATGGTCAGGTCAGCGGGAGCAAACCCAACGTCAGGGGTGAAACGGGGAGAAGTCCAGCCGATGATGATGAGAGTGATCAGCAGCAGGAGGCTGGCAAATCCGATTGCGCCGAAGATCACCCAGCGATTGAGATATGATTTTATGTCCATGGTTATTGTTTGTTTTTTAATAAATGATGGGCGTCTGTTGGCATGAGAATTTTTAAAGCTCGATGCTTGATGGTCATATCCACATGATGGCCGCTGAGCGCGGGGTCGCCGTCCACTTGAACCGAGAAGGGCGCATCTGATTCAACCCGCGCTGTGCGGAATGGCAAACAGCGCGCCTGATCTGAGGTGAGGTGACGACCGGCAACGAGATCAAAGAAGTGCCGCAGGGCATCGGCTACGTTGTTGCCGCTCAGAAGCCACATGTCCATTTCGTTGTCATCGAGCAGGGCATTGGGTGAGAGCAGAGACATACCGCCGGCGTAGTGACGGATGTTGGTGGCAACAGCCACAAGATAATGACCTTCCACCAGTTGACCGTCTGTCCACACACGCAGGTCAAGGCCATGCCAGAAGGTGGCTTCCCAAACCGTGGTGGCGAAAAAATGCGGAACGGAAATATGTTTGAAGAAGCGGTGACGAGGCTCTATTTTATTAATGGCTTGCGCATCCAACCCGACACCTGCCCACAATAAAAATGGCTGGTCATTGCACATGCCTACATCCACTTGCTGCGGTTCGACATTTGCCAGTAAAGCGGCATTCTCGCGTAAAGCCCCCCAATTAAAGATACTGAAAGGTTTTTGTCCCTGTTCGAGCGCCCAGACATTGGTTGTGCCGGCGGGGAGTACGGCCAGTGCGGTTTCTGAGTCTATTAATCCGCTGGCGACCTGGCCCATGGTTCCGTCGCCGCCGATGGCGAAGACCGCATCATATTTTTCTGCTGCGGCTTGATGTGCGGTTTGTGTGGCGTGGGTGCCGCTTAAGGTTTCGGCGATCTCCATGCTCCAGCCCGCTTCTTTAAGCGGATGAATGATGCCGCGCACAAACTGTCTCACGGGGTAACGTCCGGCTGCCGGATTGTAGAGTAAAAGTCCCTTTCGCATAAAGGTGATTATACCTGAGGGGATTCGTGATGCGTGATTTGCAAAACGTAAAAAGCGTATGGGTGGGCATTTCATTTATTTCCTAATGATATAATCTTCTTCAATGGAAGAAGGAGCGCTTCTCAACAATCGTTATCAATTACTTGAAAAACTCGGCTCCGGGGGGATGGCAGATGTCTTTCGCGCTCGCGATCCTGTATTGGATCGCATTGTTGCCATTAAGGTTTTGCGAAAAGATTATTCAAGCAACCCTGATTTTCAAAGTAATTTTCGCATGGAAGCGCGTGCCGCTGCGAATCTTTCGCACCCCAACATTGTCACCGTGCATGATTTTGGATTCGCAGATAATCTGCTTTTCATCGTTATGGAATTTATTCCCGGTAAAGACCTCAAGCAGTTGATCCGTGAACGTGGGCGGTTTACTGTAGAGGCAGGCATTCCGCTGATTATTCAGGCCTGCGCCGGGTTGGGCTATGCCCATCGTGCGGGTCTGGTCCATTGTGATGTTAAACCACATAACATGCTTGTCTCGCCTGATGGCCGACTCAAAGTGACCGACTTTGGCATTGCGCGCGCGCTTGCCACCATTGCCATTGGTGAACGCAATGATATTGTTTGGGGCTCACCGCTTTACTTTGCGCCCGAACAGGCTCAAGGGTGAAGCGCCTTCTCCCGCGTCTGATGTCTATTCCATTGGCGTGGTCATGTATGAATTATTATGCGGCACACCTCCATTTACAGCCTCAACTGCGGACGAATTGGCACGCCTGCACATCTCCGCACGCCCGATCCCGATCCGCGAATACATTCCAGATATCCCTACTGCGCTGGAAGAAATCATCATGAAGGTACTTTCCAAGGAACCCGCCGCGCGTTATCGCACCGCAGATCAACTTGGCCGTGTCCTTCAAAAATTTGGCACGCAGCGTGATGCGCCCGTTCCCGTCATTGCTCCGGCTCCAGCCGCGCCTGCGCCAGTTGTTGCCCTCTCGCCTGAAATCGCAGATAGACTTCTTGCCAAAGACAAACCACAACCTCCCAGACAGGAATCTGCTCCTGTGCCGCGTTACACTCAACCGTACACAGCGCCTCTGGACTCACCCGAGCCTGTTTCTGTCTTCGAGGAAATTGACTGGATCACTGTGGGACTCAGCCTGTTTATGCTCCTGGCTGTTGGCGGCCTGATTCCATTTTGGATCATGGTTTATTTTGCGTATAATCCCTAATTCACTACATGAATAAATTTCTGATCGCTCCCTCTATTATCGCCTCAGATTTTACCCGCCTGGCTGATGAAATTGCCGCCACTGAATCCGCCGGCGCCGATTGGCTCCACATGGATGTGATGGACGGACATTTCGTGCCGACCATCACCATTGGCCCGCTGTTTGTGGAAGCCTGCAAACGAGTCACCAAACTTCCGCTTGACGTACATTTAATGATTTCCAATCCTGACCAATATTTGGAAGTATTTGCCAAAGCGTGTGCGAACAATATTACAGTTCATGTAGAGACCTGCCCCAATCTGTTGGAAACCATTGCGAAAATAAAATCCCTCGGCTGTAAAGCTGGTGTCACATTAAACCCGCTGACGCCTGCTTCCGCTCTGGATGAAGTTTTGCCAATCGTTGATCTTGTTTTGGTGATGAGCGTTACCCCGGGTTATTCAGGTCAGGTCTTTATGCCTGAAATGATCGGCAAAGTGGAAGAGATCCGCAATAAGTTAAACGCGCTGCGCTCACAAGCCTGGCTGGAAGTGGATGGCGGCATTACCGCCGACACACTTCCGCTAATGTATAAAGTTGGCGCGAATGTTTTTGTGGCCGGCAACGCTGCTTTCAAACATCCGCAGGGTGTAGCGGGCGGGGTGAGAGCCTTGCGTGAGTCTGTTGCGTAGTTTTAAAACAAAAATCACGGCTCGCGCCGTGACCTTTGATGTGAAGAAAAAACAAACCTTAATTCGCAGATTTGCCGAGTGTTTTGATGCACTTAGCGCACAACGTCTTCTTGACCAAGCGTCCTTTTTCCATCACCGAAACCTTTTGCAGGTTTGGTTTAAACGTACGATTGGTGGCACGTTGAGAGAATGAACGGTTGTGACCGAAGGTGGTTGCTTTTCCACAAGTGTTACATTTAGCCATGGTAGTATCCTTTCAATACAATGATTCCGAGAGCTCGTCCCGAGCTTGTCGAAGGGTAAACCTCTTTTCAAAGGCACGGGATTTTACCATATAACGCAACCTTATTCAAGATAAGATGTTAAAATAGAAACACGAAAGAATTCTTGGGGTAGAAAACCCCAAAAGAGGAAAATTATGGGCGAAGACACAACTACTTTGGGCGGGATTCACATCTCGCCAAATGCGGTGGCTACGATTGCATATTATGCCACCCTGGAATCATATGGCGTCGTTGGACTCGCGCCGAAAAACCTGACCGATGGGATCGTATCCACCATCACCCGTGAACCTTCACGCGGAATCACAGTCCGCTATAAGGGTGAGGACATTGATATTGATATCAACGTCATTGTCGAGTACGGAACGCGCATTAATTCGGTGGCCCAGAGTGTAGGGAATACCGTGCGTTTTCATGTTGAAAAAGCGCTTGGATTGCGCGTTAACTCCGTCAATGTGCATGTAGCGGGACTGCGCATTAGCGATACAGATTAGGAGCAGAGAAATCTTATGGGTGTGGATCTCGCACGTGTTGAGAAATTTCGAAGAATGCCAATTGACGGCCAATCGCTTAAGCGTCTCATTGACGCCGGGCTGACCTGGCTGCGTACCAATCAACAGATTGTTAATGCGTTGAATGTTTTCCCTGTTCCCGATGGAGATACAGGCACCAATATGGTGTTGACTCTGCAAGCCGCCTGGAATGAGGTTAAAGATTCTGGTGTGCACAATTTGAGTGATATGGCCGCGATGGTTTCCAAGGGCGCATTAATGGGCGCGCGTGGAAATTCAGGTGTGATCACCAGCCAGATCCTACGCGGATTTTCGCGTGGTGTGCATGAGAAGGCCACGTTGGATAAAGAGGCTTTGGTCAAGGCATTTGGCGAAGCGCGCGATACCGCCTATAAAGGAGTCGTCCGCCCGGTGGAAGGGACGATCTTAACCGTCATCAAGGAAGTTGCCATCGCAACAGAGGCAGCTTTAGGGTCCGCGAAAGATGCGATAGAGATTCTCGAAGTGGCGGTCAAAGCCGCGGACGAGGCAGTCAAACGGACGCCGGAACTGCTTCCAGTCCTCAAACAGGCAGGTGTGGTTGATTCAGGCGGCAAAGGATTATTCTTCATCCTCGAAGGAATGCTGCGCCATGTGTATGGCGAATCTTTGGAAACGCCGACCATGAGCGTGCAGTCGCTTTCTGCGATGAATTTTCAAGACGCGATGGAAGAAGTGGAAGAGGGGCAGGACTACGAGATCGTCGTGGATTTTGTGCCGACCGGTGAATTGGATTTGATTTCGTTCTATGGACGGCTTGAAGAAATGGGCACGTCGATTCAGGTGGGTGAGGGCGAAGGTATGTATCGCATGCACATCCATGTGCCGACCGAGAAGCGTTATGAGCCGATCGATTACGTTATGGGCATTGGCACGGTGACCAAAGTTGCGATTGAAAATCTGCTCGCGCAAATGGATGATATTCAGAAAGCGTCCAAGCTGCAATTTGCAACAGTCGAGCCGGGACAGATCGCCGTGGTGGTGGTTTCTCCGGGTACAGGCTTGAGCCGTATTTTTGCAAGTTTGGGTGTAGCGGCGATTGTCCCCGGCGGCCAGACGATGAATCCATCCACTCAGGATATTTTGAACTCATTTGAGAATCTGCCGACTGATAAGGTCATCATTCTGCCGAATAATAAAAATATTATCCTTGCGGCCAATCAGGCGAAGGAAGTAACTGTGAAGCAGGTGGCTGTTGTGCCAACACGCAATGTTCCGCAAGGACTTGCCGCCATGCTTTCCCTGATCCCGGATGGTGAACTGGAAGCGGTGGCCGAGAAAATGACGAAGGCCATGTCGAATGTAAAGACAGGCGAGATCACCGTCGCCACACGTACTGTGGATATTGACGGTGTGAGCGTGAAGGATGGTCAGGTCATTGCTCTGCTGGATGGCAAGCTGGTGGTTTCGGCTGAGTCAGTAGAGCAGGGTGTGATGGAATTGCTTGAAAAAGCGAACGCGGCTGAGAGCGAATTGGTCACGCTTTTCTATGGCGAAGGAATGACTCACGCAGAAGCGAATCGCATCAAAGATGTGGTCGGTAAAAAATATTCACATCTCGAAATTGAAGTGCAGGAAGGCGGACAGCCTCACTATCAATTTGTGATCTCGATAGAATAAAGATATTAAAAGAGACGGCTGCCGAAAGGCGCCGTCTCTTTTTTGTTGCCACAAATTATTTTGTTCTGTGGCTCGTTCTGATCAACCCATAAATCCCTTTTACCAACTCAACACCTGCCACGATGATGACAATAATTAAAGAAATAGAGAAGGAGAGTTCGAAGATTCGCATCAGTAGTTCGCCATTGACTGAACTTTCGGGAAAGTTCTTGAAAGAATCCGCCGTGAAGCCGGCGATACCTGGTGTGCGCAGGATGATGACGGTCAATGCGATGCTGACCGCTTCGATCAGGATCTTTGCAATGCGGGCGATGGGAGTCCACAACGCATTACGCAGCAGGTAAATATCCAACACGATCTCAGCAAAGAAGATGGCGTTGATCCACGGCAGGAACTTGAAGAATGCATTCGAGAACATGGGGATGAAGAATTGCTCGCCTTCTGTGAAGATGAAGGCGCCCAAAATCTCAGGGTACAAATTCAACAAGGCAAGCCCAAGGAATGTGAAGATGATTTCCGCGATCAACTCGCCACGCTTCACCGAGTCGGGGTCAGGCTCCTTCGCGAGAGATGTAGGATCCCATTCATCATCTGTTTTCAAATCTGCAATTTGTGAGTCGGGCAGGACCCGTTCTAAAATGGCAAAGACCAGCACAATGTGACCAAAAGCCGTAATCACGGCAGAGACGATTCCGGCCAATCCTTTGCCGATAATGCTCACAAATTCCATACCCATGAATGGAGTATCTGTCACAGCGCGGATGCCCATCAAGATCAACAGTACTGTAACAAGCACAGTGGTAACGATCTTCAACACCATCAGGAAGGTCGGGAACAGACGCGGTCCGATCAAATATGGTTGTGAGTTGTAGGTGGCAGCCACTTGTTGAGGTGAGCCATATTCCTTCAGCAGCGCAATCTCCATCGCTTCATCGCGCAAGCGTCCCGTAGTGGAGACGCGGTCTTCCAGCATGTCTTCCAATGTGGAACGTAATTCCTTTTCAATATCCTCACGCCCTTTCAAGAGCGGCAGGTTCTTTCCAACTTCTGTAACATAACGATCAATTAAGTTCATTGTGATTCTCCTTTCTATTTCAATAAGCCATTCATCACAGACACAATACCGGCCCATTCCTTTTTTTAACTTGGGCAGTAATTTCTTTCCTTCCGCGCTGATGATGTAATACCTGCGCGGACGTGCCTCTTCGAGTTTCCAAACTGATTCCAACAATCCCTGCGTTTCCAGCCGCCGCAGCAGCGGATATAACGTTCCCTGATCCACTTCCAGCCCTTGATCTGAAAGCAACTTAAGCAGGGAGTACCCATACTGCTCGCCACTCAATTGGCTGAGCACTGCCAGCACGATCACGCCGCGCCGCAGTTCAAGGACAACATTATCGAGCGATTCACTGTTTGTCATATATTTACCTTTATCGCATGATACTGTGTGTTGTACAGTATGTCAAGAGGAAGATGAGACGGAAACCTTTTGTATAGCTCGTGTGTTAAACTCGGAAAAGGTAAACTATGAAAATTGGCATTGTGACAGACTCCACCTCAGACCTCCCCGCATATCTGGTTGAAGAACATCAGATTCAAGTTGTCCCTACGATTTTAGTTTTAGAGGGAAAGGAATATTCAGACGGAATCGGAATCACGCGCGAGGAATTTTATACACGCCTGCCCTCGTTTCAAACTCCGCCGACAACTGCTGCGCCTTCGATCGGAGATTTCACCGCCCCGTATGAGACTCTGCTCTCGCAAGGCTGTGACCATATCATCTCGATTCACTCCGCGAGTCAACTCACCACCATCGTCAATGTGGCACGTCAGGCTGCGAATGAGTTTCCTGATAAAGTCACCTGCATTGACAGCGGATCGCTTTCACTGGGACTTGGCTTTCAAGTGTTGGCCGCCGCCGAAGAATCAGAATATGGTTTGCAATCTGTGTTGAATGCGATCGTCTCAACACGCAAACGGTTGCAAGTCACCGCTGCGTTGGATACGATGGAATATCTCAAACGTAGCGGACGAGTCCCCGGCGCAGTTGCCACGCTCGGCGGATTACTCTCTATAAAACCGATGATCGAATTAATAGATGGGGAAGTCAAGCCGATCGGCGCAGTCCGCACGACCAGCCAGGCCGACGAACGTATTTTGAGTTTGTTGCTCAAGCAAGGTGAACTTCAACGCCTTGCCATTATGCACACCAATGCTGAACTGCGTGCCAAAAAATTACTCGACGAAATGATGTCCCGTGTACGCCAATCTGTGCCGAGAGATATTCTTTTTGTGAATGTCACCGCAGTCATCGGCACGCATCTCGGCCCGAATGGGATTGGCTTCGCGGCTGTTAAAAATAATCTTTAAAACATTCGCCACGGATTTCACGAATGAACACGGATTTTTTAATCCATCCGTGAAAATTGGTGCAGTCCGTGGTAAGTTTTTAATTTTGGGAAAATAGTTTATTTTCATCACCCGACACATTTTTTGGACGCTGATAAACGCAGATGAACGCAGATTTTTTTAAAACGTGAGCAAAAAGTTTTTATCAGCGTTTTCAGCGTTCATCTGCGTCCTATTTTAAAACTGTCAGGTGGCTAGTTTTTATTCCACAATTACTTCCTGTATTATTGCTTTTGATTTCCAAAACAAAGTCACTGCAATTGCAATTACCAAAACAATGGTTACAGCCAGCCCGCCTTCGGGGCCGAATGCTCCGCCTGTCAGCCAGTCTGCGCCGGTTTCTTTCAGGTTGAGCAATGTGCCGCCGCCTGCATTTGTGCCGCTGACTTCGAAGCCGAAGAAGTTTCCCTGCACCCAATTCCAGACGCTGTGCAAGGCGCTGATGCCCCACATCGAACCTTCACGCATGGCGTATAAACCGGCAAAGACGCCAAATAAAGCAAGGTTGATCAGGGCGATAACACTCAAGCCGGGATTAAGTCCATGCAGGAGGGCGAAGATCAAGGATGAGACGAGGAGTCCGATCCACGGTTTGTAGCGTGCGCCGATGACAGGCAAGACCCAGCCGCGAATGAGGACTTCTTCCGCGCCGCCTTGTACGATCCAGCCGAGCAGGACGATAATGACGCCGCCGAGTGCGGCAAATCCTTGTTGCGTTGGGTCACCTTGTTCAAAGACTACGCCGCCAGTGACCGCGAGAATTGCAACCGCGCCGCCGAACATCAATGCGCCGGCTAAAAACCCACGGCCGTATTGCATCAGGGCGTTTTTGGCTTCATAACCCAGGGTCCAGAAGGGACGTTTTTCGAAGAACTTAAGCCATGCCCAAAGGATGGCGTAGACCAGAACAAAAGACAAAATTAATTGCAAACTCATCCAAAAGCCGGCTTCCAGTGGGGGACGCCTTTCATGGAAATGCCGGTTTCGGTAAACCCATAAATTGATCCCATGATAATTACCAGAGGAATGACTCCGAGTTGAGCGAAAAGCGCAAATAAAAATGAGAGCGGAATGACCACCGCGATGTGAGGTCAGGCGCTGTCCCTGACGTGCCAGATCAAATAACCTGCTTTTTGTAAACCATTCCATAGTTGTATATCTCCTTTGGGATTAATACGTTGATAATAGCAAATTGTTGCGCCTTTCACAACCTGCCCCATGATAAAATTGACCCTATGCAACCATCCCTGGAAAAACTTAGAAAATTCTTTCGTCTCGAACACGAAAACAAATACGATAATACAGCCATCATTGGCGGACTTGCCAAGATGCTCGACTTTTGGGAAGGCGAAGCGCGCGCTGATGGTGTTGCCGAGGAAGTGATTCAGGCTGTTGTGGCGCGTTTGCGTTCCTATGAAAAGATCAGCCCTGATGGACGGGCTGAGTCGCTTAAGGGCTTGTGGAAACGTATCGGTGAGACCTATCCTGAAGCAGGGCAAAAACCAAAAGCGCAGACTCCGCCCGTAGTGGGCAACCAGCCTCCCCGTCCGCCCCGACCCGCGCCGGATGCGACGCCAAATGCTGAAGCATCTGAGTCGCCGCGTCCGCAGCAACAGCAGAAGCAAAATCCTCCTCAACAACAAGCGCAGCAAAAACCGCGTCAGGCCGCGCCTTCACGTTCTGACGTGGTGCCCGGTGCGAAGACCAGCCAGACTCCGGCGGCTTTAAATGCGGAGCTTACTGTGCTTCAAGGTGTGGGGCCAAGACACGCTGAAACGCTTTCCAGTTTGGGCATGAATAATCTCGGCGATATGTTGTATTACTTCCCGCGCCGTTATGAAGATTACAGTCAACTCAAACCGATCAAAGCGCTTTTTTATAATGATGTTGTGACCGTGCTGGGCACAATTCAAACGGTTCATAATCGCCCGATCCGCGGTGGGAAATCTTCGATCATTGAAGTTGTCATCAGTGATGGCACGGGATCATTGCGCATTTCATTTTTTAATCAGCCGTGGCTTGCGAATCGATTTAAGCAGGGTGATGCGATTGCGGTCTCCGGCAAGGTTGATCAATATCTTGGCCGCCTCGTGATGAACAGCCCCGATTGGGAGCCGGTTGAAGTTGAAAATTTACACACTGCGCGCATTGTGCCGATCTATGCGTTGACCGAAAAGATCACGCAAAAAGGGCTGCGCGGAATTATGAATCAAGTGGTTTCGCACTGGGCGCCTGCCGTGGTAGATGCGCTGCCTGATACGGTGCGTTTCGCGGCGCGGCTTGTTTCGCTTGGCGAAGCGTTGATGCAGGTTCATTTCCCTGTTTCGCAGGATCGACTCAAAGCGGCGCGTGAACGGCTTGGCTTCGACGAAATTTTTTATTTACAAATGGGAGTGCTGCGCCAGAAGCGGGATTGGAAATCTGTAGACGGCCGCCGCTTCACCGTCTCGACCGAGTGGCTGGATGCCCGTTTAACCAGTTTGCCCTTCGCTCTAACAGCTGCCCAGCAAAAATCGCTCGAAGAGATTCGTGCCGACTTAGACTCTGGCAAGCCAATGAACAGACTCGTGCAAGGCGATGTCGGTTCGGGTAAGACTGTTGTGGCTGCGTTGGGTGCGGCGATTGTTGTCAGTGGGGGAGCGCAGGCTGCGATCATGGCACCGACTTCCATTTTGGCTGAACAGCATTATCGTAACTTTACTCGTCTGCTGGCGGGCGAAGGCGGAATGCTGCAAGAGAGTGAGATCCGCTTGTTGGTGGGCAGCACGCCCGATATTCGCAAGGAAGAAATTCGTCAGGGCTTGCATGATGGCACTGTGAAACTGGTGATCGGTACACATGCAGTGATCGAGCCGGACGTTTTATTTAAAGATTTGCAATTTATCGTGATCGATGAACAACATCGCTTCGGTGTGGAACAGCGCAAGGAACTTCGCAGCAAGGGCACCAATCCGCATTTGCTGGTGATGACTGCGACTCCTATTCCGCGCTCACTGGCGTTGACTGTTTTTGGCGACCTCGATATTTCCGTGATCGACGAAATGCCTGTCGGGCGTCAACCGATCAACACCTATGTGCTTCGTCCGCAGGAACGCGAGCGCGCATTTACGCTCATCCGTGGGCAGATCAAAGATGGCAAGCAGGCTTTTATTGTCTATCCGCTGATCGATGAAAGCGAGAAGATCGAAGCCCGCGCCGCTGTGGATGATTTTGAAACACTCTCCAAGGAAATTTTCCCCGACCTCAAAGTTGGCCTTTTGCATGGACGTATGAAGCCCGCTGAAAAAGATGAAGTGATGATGAAGTTCCGTGACCGCGAGTATGACATTCTTGTTTCAACCACAGTCGTTGAAGTAGGCGTGGACGTGCCAAATTCGACTGTGATGTTGATCGAAGGCGCCGACCGTTTTGGTCTTGCCCAGCTCCATCAATTGCGCGGACGTGTTGGCCGCGGTGCGGATCAATCGTATTGTTTGCTGATCCCAACCCATGAAGATGCGGCTGAAAATGAAAGATTACAAGCCATGTCACAAACGAACAGCGGTTTTGAATTGGCAGACCTCGACCTTAAGACTCGCGGTCCTGGCGAATTTTTGGGCACGCGTCAGGCTGGTTTTGCTTCCACTTTGAAGATGGCGAGCATTACTGATGTGCTTTTGATCGAAAAAGCACGCACACAGGCGCAAGTCTTGTTTGAGCGTGATCCATATCTACAACTACCCGAACATGCCTTGCTTGCAGAAGCCTTTGAAAGATTCTGGGGCGAAGGCAAGGGCGATGTATCTTAAACACAAAGGACACGAAGTTTCTAAGGCTTCCAACCCTGGCGACTCTCGTGGTTAAAGGTTCTCAAAAAAATGGTTAGAGCATTATTTCCCGGCACGTTTGACCCGATCCATCTTGGCCACATTGATATCGCATCGCGTGCATCACGGCTCTTTGATGAAGTTGTGATGGCTGTGTATGATAAGCCTTTAAAGAGCTTGATGTTTTCACCCGAACAACGAATTTCTCTGGTTCAGGAAGCCTTTAAGGATAATCCCAAGATCAAGGTCACGGGTTACAGCGGTTTGACCGTTGACTTTGCCCATAAAGTGGATGCACAGGTGGTGGTGCGCGGCTTGCGTGTATTCTCTGATTTTGAATTTGAATTCCGCATGGCGCTGGCGAATCAACGCCTTGCCAAAGATATTGAAACTGTTGCGCTTATCACAGCTGAACAGCATACATTCTTATCCTCGTCCACGGTGCGCGAAATTGCCATGCTGAATGGCGATGTCTCCAGCATGGTCCCGCCGCATGTAAAGGCGGCTTTGCATGCCAAGGTAATTAACATGGGAGAGCAATCTCCGCCCAATGCGCTTCGTGATTAATTTGTGCTAGAATTGGCCTTAAGTAAAATATTCAAATTGCGGACTTCAATCCGCGATACAAAGCAGACTAAAGTCTGCAATCCCTTTACACAACGAGTACTCTATGGATATCCTGCAACTCATCGATCGACTGGAAGAACTCTTTAACTCAGCCAAGGCTGTGCCATTTACGCATAATGTTGTCGTGGATGAGGATCGCATGTTGGAATTAATTGACCAGATGCGCATCGCCATTCCCGAAGAAGTGAAGAAGGCGCAGCAAGTGATGGCGCAGCGTGACCGTGTGATGGCGCAGGCACAGGAAGAAGCCAACCGTACTTTGCAGCTTTCGCGTGATAAAGCCGAGCAAATGGTGCAAAAAGATATGATCGTGCAGGAAGCCCAGCGCCGTGCAGATCAGATCATCAATCAGGCGCGCAATGAAGCTGAAGCCACCCGTGTTGATGCGGATAATTATGTGGTGGACACACTTATGCAGTTACAGGATCAAATTTCCAAGTTGAGTGGTCAGGTTGGCAATGGCATTCGTATGGTGCAGGAAGACCAAATGCGAAAGGCCTCGGCTTCCGGAACTTCTGAGCACGAATAACAATAAAAGTAAAATCCCGTCACTTGTTAGTGACGGGATTTTTTTATTTAACTTATCATGCTTTTATCCCAGTTTGAAACCTGTTACAAAAAAAATGGTTGCCAGCAGGAGCAGGCTTGAGAAAACTCTCAAAATAGTTTCTTTTGAAAATAGTGGATGGCCGGTTTTGAAGAAGGATAGTATGAGTCCGCCGAGGCCGATCAAGGCGCCGCCGATGCCTACCAGGGCGAAGGCAGGTTTCATGATTCCCTGTGCAGAGAGGAGGATGGGCAGCAGGAAAATGGTCACACCTGATATGCCATGTACAATGGCGATTGTGATGGTTGGAAGTTTATTCTGCATGGGGATCGCGCGGGTTAATGTCACAGCGGCGAAACCGATGATGGAGAAGATCAGGTATAGGGTCCGATAAGATGCGAGATGTTCCCAGATCAGTCCCAATGAAAGGGCGAGTGGAATGATCGTTGAGACGATGACCACGATGGGCGAGTCCAAAACATCGAATCCGAGAATGATAAGGAGCAGCCCTGCGAGGAGTAAAACTCCAAAGGCGATGGTGTAAGCGATAATCGGTTCAGTGGAAAGATTGTCAATGCCGACCACGATCTGATAGGCGGCAAGGAAAACGGTAAAGAGTAACAGGAGACGGTCGAGCGTGGTCATCTTCATTTTTAAAATGCTTTCATTGCCAGAATGATCATGGATGAGAGCATATAGAGTGAAGCGTATTTAAATAACCCAAAATTCGCGCGCTCAGACTTGACTTGAAAAGTTGCAAAGGCCAGCAGTAATAAGCCTGCGGTGAGCACAGCGATAAGACGTAAATAGCCTGCGCTGATGCCGATCAACATACTTGCCCAGCCGATGGCAAGCGCGGCGAGAATGGATGAGACGGTGATCGTGGCGCGTGTGAATGTGTCGCCGTAGGTGGATGGAAAAGTGGGAATGCCGGCGTTGCCGTAATCTTCGCGGAATTTGATCGAGAAGGTTAAGGTGTGGGTGGGGATCCAGAAAAGGATGGCGAGTGTGAGTAGGATGCCGACCAGGTCAATGTGACCGGTGGCAAGGACGCGTCCGGCGAGGATGGGCATGGCGCCCGAGATGCCGCCCCAGACGATGCTCCACGCGGTGCGGCGTTTTAGCCAAAGGGTGTAAATAACTACATCGAAGAACCAGCCGGCGAAGACGACAAGACCATAAAGAGGCGCGATGATGAATGCCCAGCCCATGCCAAGAATCGAAATTACCATACCCACCATGAATACTTCGTTATGATTTAACTCGCCTGATGCAGCCGAACGTTTGTGTGTACGCTTCATTTTCGCGTCGATGTCACGGTCATACCACATGTTCATGATGGTTGAGCCGCTGATGGCAAAGAACAGACTGAAGGACATACCGAGCAAGGTCAACAGACCGATGGGAGTGCCCGCGCTGAGATAGCCTGCAATGCCTGTGGCGAGGAGCAAGCCGGTCTGTGAGGATTTAATGAGCGGCCAGTAAAGTTTAATTTTCGACTTTTGATTTACGATGGGCGATTGAACGGACATGAAGGGCTCCTGAAAGATATATGCAGGTAAATACGGAAATCGGTTGAGAGGTGATGAAAGTTCTATATTTACAGTTCGCAAGTATACCTGTCTATCTGTGTACCTGTCTACTTTCCTGCTGGTCTCTCACATATCGAAGCCCATGCGAGGACTGTGACGGGCGAGTTGGACAATTGGCGGGCCGCTTTGTGACTTCCCCAAAATAGGCTTTGATGGGCTGTATAATGGGCGTAATCAGGTTCATGCCCATGAATTTTTTCAGGCTCTATCCGCTCAGTTTGATTCCAGTACCGTTCGTGATCTGTACGAATGGCGTGTACGCGTGCTTAATGGGATATTGCGCGGCATTTTTGTGATCTGGATGTTTGCTTTGGTGAGCGGGGTTAACAACGTGGTTGCTACATACAATCGTGAGGCAGAATTCTATGAGAATCCACTTGCGATTGCCGTTTTTGTTGTCTCTATTTATCTTGGTGCAACAGCCGTTCTTGTTTTTATTACATTTGATAATCGAACACTAAAATTTGAGCAGCGTGCAGGGCTTTTGCTTTTCCTTTTCTATATACTTGGCGTGCTAGGGATGGCGCTTTCATCTTTCAGCGGCGATGGACGCTTGTTCTTATTTACATTTATCATATTATCGGCCGTGTTTTTTGACCTGCGTTACAGCCTGCCCGCTTTTATTTTTACTTTTTTGACACTGGTAGTCATTGGCGGACTGCAAATTTCAGAGATTTTGGTTGTGCCTGCCGAAAGACAGATCAATGCCACAGACTCAGGCGCGTGGATAAGCGGTGGTATCGTTTTTCTTGTGCTGGGCATCGCCGCTTTGATTTCCATCTCCTATCTTTTACAGACGTTAAATGCCGGGTTGTCTGATTCTCGCGCCTCTTTGAATCGTGAACAGCGCCTGAGCCGCACACTGCGCACCATAAGCGATATCAATCAATTGATCGTCCGTGAACAGGATCAGGAAAAATTACTTTCTGAATCCTGTGAAAAGCTCATCTCCGGGCGCGGATATTCCTTCGCCTGGATCGGTCTATTGGAAGCCGATGGCGTCACACTTAAATTGGCGGCATCTGCCGGAGATGCGGTCGATTCCGAACCGTTTACGATAAGTATTAACGAGGAAGAGGCGAAATTCTCCTGCGCAACAATCGCAATTCGATCCCGTAAATATTTGAGAGTGGATGCTTCTGCTGATGTAGATCCATGTTTGATTTGCCCCCGCCGTGAGAAACATCCTGCGCGCTCTGCAATTTCTCTGCCGCTTTTGAGGGATGAACGCATATTTGGTGTTCTGGTTGTGGATCATGCGCTCGATGCTGAAATGTTCGATGATGAAGAGATCAAATTATTACAGGAACTGGCAGATGACCTGGCGTATGCGCTGGGAAATCTTGAGTCAGACAAGCGTCTGCAAATATACGCCCGTCATCAGGCGCTTTTGAATGAGATCACTCAGATCGCACTTGAAACTTCCGATTTTGACACCATGCTGCAAAGATTTATTGACGGTCTTGAAAAAGTAATGAACGCGGATGGATACTATATTGCGCTCTGGGATTCAGCGAGTCAATTGCCTGCGCAATTTTTCAGCTCAGCTTCACTTCGTGAAATTTTTTCATCCAACATTACCCTGGAAGCAGGCGATCGCATATTTAGTAAATCCATTCTTGAAAGCGGCCGCGCGTTGGTAGTGAACGACATTATGGATACGCCTTATATCAGCCCCCGCGTGGCTGCCTTGTTCCCGGCTCGTTCTGCATTGGGGTTGCCTTTGATCGCCAATAACCAGAAACTTGGAACGCTCGTGATGGGTTTTCGTGAAGCGCATATCTTTATGCCGGATGAAGTTGACTTGTGCGACTTAATATCCAAACAAATTGCGCTCGCCATTTTGAAGGCGCGCCTTGACTCTGCCACCCGCGAAAGGGCGGTTGAACTTGGGCGCATGTATGCCGCGGCACAGGATATGGCTTCCAGCATTATGGATCCGCCGGCTTTGTTGAATAAACTGGCACATCACATGGTCGAAGCGCTTGAAGCCACCAGCGGAAATATTATGTCGATTGATTTGTCTGTGTCTGTGATGCAAGTGTCTGCCGAATATTGGAGCAGTGCAGCCCTGCCCATGGAAAACCATTCTGATCTTGGTAAATTTTATTCCATCAGTGATTTTTCCACTGTTCTTAATGCCATGATCGCAGGGAAGATCATCACCCTGCATGCTGATTCTGAAAATCTGACGAAAGAGGAACGGGAACAGTTTGCAGAGTACGGTATTCAGTCCATGTTGTTTGTGCCCATTCTGGCGCATGGAAAGTTATTGGGCAATATTGAAATTTGGGAGAGCCGCAGAAAACGAGATTTTACGCTGGCTGAGATCCGCATGGCTCAGGCTATGGCGGGTCATGCGGCCAGTATTATTGAAAATGTGAAGTTGTTTGAGGCATTGGAACAGCGCGAGGCGTACTTCCGCGCACTCATTGAAAATTCTGCCGTCGGCGTTGCCATTTTGGATGAAAAGGCCATCGTCCGCTATATTGCTCCTTCAGAGGAGCAGTTGACCGGATATCCTCCCGATGAAATTATGGGAAAATCCGTGTTCCAATATATTGACCCGCAGGATCGTTCCCGTCTGTTGGAAACATTTACGGAGAGTGTGAAAACTCCGGGGGTGATCCGAACCGTTGAGTATCGCTTGCTGCGAAAGGATGGGGAGTGGCGCTATTTTGAAGCCACAGGTCATAATATGTTGAATGACCCGCATTTGCATGGTGTTGTTTTGAACTATCGTGACATCACGGAACGCAAACATCCAGAGCAGGCATTACGCGAAAATGAATCACGCCTTGAGGCGGTTATCACAACTGCCTTGAACGGTATTATCACTATCGATGCAGAACAACGCATCATACTTTTTAATCCATCTGCTGAAAGAATCTTTGGCTGTTCGGCCAGCGACGCGATCGGCCAAAGATTGGAAAAATTCATGCCGGAGCGTTTTCGTCACAAGCACGAGGATAATATTCGTCATTACGCTGATACAGGTATGTCAAGCCGCAATAAAGGATTGTTGGATACGTTATACGGTTTGCGAACCAATGGTGATGAATTTCCAATGGAAGGCTTTATTTCCCAGTCCCAGATAGACGGTCAGAGTTTTTTTACAGTTATTTTTCAAGACATTACCGAACGCAAACATGCTGAAGAGGAACTGCGGCGTCACGCGATGGAACTTGAAACGCTGGCCTCCGCCTCTTCTGCCTTGCGGACCGCGCAAAATGTGACGGAAATGGTTCCGATCCTTGCGCGGCAGGCTTTGCGCGCAGTCAACGCAGACTATGCATCCATCTTCCTGCTTGAACCAGAAACCGGTGAATTCGTCTCGCGCGGCTGGTATGCTGTAGATACTCCGTTTGATCTTCCCTCGCCGGAAGAATCGCTCCTGCGTCAATTTCCCAATCAAGGAATCACGGGCCGTATTGCATTAACCGGCGAAATTTATCTTACTGAGGATATTCAAAAAGACCCTATCATTTTAATTTTGGAAGGGGAGCGTGAGCGTCTTAAGCACGTGCATGGCGGTATATCGTTACCACTCCGCAATCAGGAAAAGATAATCGGTATCATGCATATCTGGTCTTTGACTCCCCGCATCTTTAATGAAACGGATATTCGCTTATTGATCGCCCTTGCAGAAACGACCAGCAGCGCCATTCATCGTTCCACCTTGTTTGAGCAAACACTTCAACATGCCGGTGAACTTGCCATGGCATACGACAATACACTCGCCGGCTGGGCGCGTGCCCTTGAACTGCGTGATGAAATTACCGAAGGCCACACACGCCGTGTTACCGAGTTAACCTTGAGTCTGGCGCGCGCGCTTGGTATTTCAGAAAGTGAAATCATTCATATCCGGCGCGGCGCGCTTTTACATGACATTGGAAAAATGGGAATTCCAGATTCCATTCTACACAAACCCGGCGCGTTCACTGTTCAGGAGCGTCTCATCATGGAACAGCACACACAATACGCGTACGATATGCTTTCGTCCATTCCATTTTACAGCCTGCGCTTGATATTCCATTTTGTCATCATGAACATTGGGACGGCAACGGATATCCACGCAAATTAAAAGGTGAACAAATTCCGCTCTCCGCCCGTATTTTTACAGTTGTCGATGTCTGGGATGCGCTTACTTCCGACCGCCCTTACCGCCCCGCGTGGTCAAAAGAAAAAACCCGTGAATATATAATCGAACGCGCGGGCAAACAATTTGACCCGCGCATTGTGGATGCATTTTTCCTGCTGGAAGTTTAGAATAAATTTTCGTCGCGGCGCATCAGGTCTTCGATGGTTTCCCGTCTTTGCATTAATTTGACCGCGCCATTTTCCAGCCACAAAACAGCCGGTTTGCGTGAGCCATTGTAATTGGACGACATGCTCAAGTGATACGCGCCCGCAGCAGGAATGGCAATCAATGCTCCGGGTTCGATCTTTGGCATCGGCAAATCCTCGATGACCACATCCCCTGACTCACAATAAGGTCCCGCAATGGACACCTTCTCGCTTCTTTCCGCGCCCGGGCTTGATACTGTTAAACAAGAGTATCTTGCTCCATACATTGCATGGCGCGGATTATCCGTCATGCCGCCATCGGTTAATACCCAAATTTTATCGCCGCGTTTTTTGATCGCCCCCACTCTATAAACAGCAACACCTGCCCGTGCCACCAAACTGCGGCCGGGTTCCAAATGCAAATGGGGGAGGGCAAGGTTGCGCGCTTTGCAGCCTTCAATGACATTCTCCGCGATCACACGCACATACTCATCAATATCCGGCTGTGGAAGTTCGTCCTCGTGATAGGCCACACCCCATCCGCCGCCCGGGCTAAAGTGCCAATCATCTGTCAGCCCGATTTCTTTGGCAAGATCAAGCCCCAGTTCAATCGCAGCCTTGAGCGGACTTGCATCACGGAAGTTGGAGCCTTGATGAAAATGAATGCCTTTTAACGGCAGGTTATTTATTTTACAAAATTGCGCGGCTTCCATGATCTCTTCACGGGTCATGCCAAATTTGCTGTCATGTTGACCGGTCTGTGTGTGTGCATGATGTGTTTCAACTGCAACCCCGGGTAAAAGGCGAAGCCAAAGATCAGGGAAGGTTAAGGAATGCATGGCGAATAATTCTGAGAGTCGTTTGAGCTCTGTTAAATTATCAACAACGATCGTACCTGCATATTGAATTGCCGATTCCAAATCCACTGTGGATTTATTCACGCCATGCACAAGCGTATGTTCACGCGGTACGCCGCCAGCCCGGGCGATGGCAATCTCTCCTTCACCGGTGCAATCAGCCCATAGGCCATGCAAATCCACCCATTGCGCGATGGCTTTACAAAAGTAGGCTTTTCCTGCATAGGTAACAGAAGCAGGTATCGGGTAGTGCGAAGCGAGCGCGGATTTATATCCGCCTGCCGCGTTGTCCATCGTCTCACGGTCGTAAAGATATAAAGGGGTTCCGTATGAATCCGCGAGCGTTGAGATCGAATGCCCGGCGATGGTCAGTGATTCATTTTCGATTTTGGCAGAGACGGGGAAGAGTTGTAAACGGTTCATTTATTTTTCACCTGCAACAAAGATTTGATTTTTGCCGAGCCGCTTCGCTGTTAATTCAGCCTGGTCAGCCGCGAGTAACAGGGTGGTCAGTGAATGTGCATCTTCTGGAAAGGTTGCGATCCCGATGCTCAATGTGTAACCAGAGATTCCTTTGTTCTGAATTGCAATTTCAGAGTCAGGCGCGCCGGCTTGTGCTGCGGCTAACAGACGTTTTGCAAATATCAACGCGCCGGTTTTGTTTGTGTTTGGCAGAATGATCGCGAATTCATCGCCGCCATAGCGCGCGGCAATATCGTATTTTCTTAGATTGTCGCGGATGAGATTGGCAGTTGCTTTAAGCCGTGTATCTCCTGCGGGGTGGCCCCATTTATCGTTGTAATCTTTGAATGAATCAATATCGAAAATGATCAGCGAGAGCGGAGTGTTGACGCGCATGGAGCGTTGTACTTCTGCGAGGAGCGCTTCTTCAAATGCGTGGCGATTCGAGAGGCCGCTGACGGCGTCTGTCATGGCGATGGCTTTTACCTGGGCGTGCAGACGGGCATTATCCACGGCCAGCGCGATCGGACTTGCAATGGTGATGAGCATATCCACATCTGCCTGTGTAAGCGGGGTGCTGGCGTTCCCCTCCACATTCAAGGTGCCGAGTACGGCGCTTTCTTTTAATAACGGAACACAGATCTCACTTGTTACATCATTTGCTGCCCGCAAAAAATTGGAGTTCTTGGTTACATCTTCGATAAATTGAGCTTTTTTTGTTTCGATTGTTTTTCCACTGACGCCCTGCTTGATGCTGATTTTATGGATCACCAGCTCTTCGGGATATCCGATCTGCGCGCCCAAATAAAGATGATCTTCCTTTAATTGGTAAATGCTGATGTGGGTATATCCAAAAGAACGCTTGAGAACTTTTACGACAGATTCAAAAATGACTTCCAATTCAAGCGAGTTGGAGATCACATCTGAAATGGATTGCACCGCAGACATGACCCGTAAATGTTCCTGTGTGCTGGCATAAAGCCTTGCCCGCTGAATTGAAGCGGATAATTGATTAGCAAGGGTTTCCATGGTTTGAACATCAGCCGCGCTGAAATCATCAGATCTGACGCTTTCAATATATAAAACCCCAAGTAGGTTTTTGTTGTTTAAGATCGCAATTCCCATTGCAGAACCGTGGCGCTTATCGGTTGAAAAATAATAAGGGTCATTGAAGATTTCATTGGCTACATAGGTTGTTCGCATTTTTGCTGTGTGCCCAATGATCCCTTCTCCCATTTTTTGCTGAAACCCGGGTCTGTATCCAAAATCCTGTGAACCATTGATCGCTGTGACTTTGAGTAGATTATCGTTGACCAATAGGGAGATCGCAGCCTCTGCGTAGCCAAACCGATCAACGACCGCGTCGATGGCTTTTTGTAATATTTCCTGTTCGTCAAAGCTGGCAGCGATCTGCCGGCCTACTTCTTCCAAAAGCCCAAGCTGGGCAGAGCGGCGGAATTCCTCTTCAAGCAGTTCCTGTTCCTGTGTGGTGTTATGGACGACAAGGACGCGCCCAAGGAAGGTCTTGTCGTCCTTGTATAATTTGGTGATCGTGGATTCAGACCATAAGTGCCTTCCGTTTTTATTTTGTTTTAGTTTTATTTTTGTGCTTAAAGTATTCCATTCCGTTTTGAATTTCTCTGGCTCCGGCAGAATATCAAAGATGGACAGACCGATCACTTCTTTATCTGTATCCAGCCATTTTTTCCAGCGAGGTTAATGTTGGTGATGATGTCCTGCTCATTTACGACCAGAATGGCATCGCGCAGGTTTTCAATGATCATGGGCGCGGCAATTGGGAAGAGATTAAGTAAACCAAAACGGAACAACGCAACGGCAAATAAAGGCGCTGAAAGCAGGAACGAGAGCGGAGTGGGGTCTATATTATTTGGAAAAATACCAGCCAGGAAGAATATATTGGGTGCTGCGGTGACAAACCCGCCTAATAACATCAGACTGGTTTGTTTGCGTAAATTCTTGGGCGAGCGCAAATACGCGGTAAGGTAGACGAGAATTCCGATTGCGATCAGCGTGTAGCAAATTATTGCATAAAACCAGAATGCAGGCCCATAAGTAAGCTGCAGCGGACCAAAATTGCCGTTCGCAGGCAGGCTCATTGTGCGCCAGATCAAATGATGTGATTCGTTGGAGAGTCCGAGTAAAAATAAAATACCGGCGGGAATTGTCAGAATAAAGATGCGTCCACGCGGTTTCACCATGGGTTCAGGCCTGTATATCTTAAAGCAAACCCAAGCCAGAGCGGCGCAGATGTGGTCATTCCAAGGTATAGAATTTTTCTGGAAAGGATCTTAAACGGAAGAGAGGGGATGCCGATCTCAAGAAAATAAAAAACCGCCCAGACCAGCATCGATAACATCATAAAGCCTAGTGTGCGCGAACCCGGCTTTTCCCATTCAAAAAGCGCGCGATAGGCGATACCGGCGATAAGGACAATCAATAGTCCAAGAAGAACGGAATAGATCAGTAAAAAGGTCAACATGAAAATTAAAGTTAATGTATTGACCCCGTAAAAGGAAATTTTATTTGCCGAAGAATAATTTCCACCATACCTCCCAGTTTTGCATTGGGGTGGGGAGGGGCATTGGGGTGGCAACGATCACAGGCGCGCTGCCGGGTTGCCCAACAGGAATAACGGGTTGATCGCCTTCCCGCACATAGTGGCCTTCCGTGCGTGCCCATTCCTCCACCGCTGCAGTTGACCCGGCATACGCCACCTGTGTTTTCAACGCCATCTGGGTTTGTATGGCTTGTGTGGCAACAGCGCGTACTTCTTCGCGCTGATCGTTTAAACGGTTTAACTCTTCAAGGCGTGTATTGAATTCGATCACAACCATGATCAGGAGAAACACACCCAGAAAGGTCGCTGCGCGTCTAAGATTAAGAGGAAGAGTTGGCATGGCTTTATCTTAATCGGAATTCCCCGCGTTGACAAGAAAAAATTTCTTTATGGTACAATCTTCTCCCGCAGAGCGTAGTACCCTTCGTTCTGACTCTCAAATAGAAAAGGGCTTAAAGAACATGAAAATCATGCTTGTTAAAGACGTTTACAAATTGGGGCGCGCCGGGGATATCAAGAAAGTGGCTGATGGTTATGGCCGCAACTTCCTCATTCCTCAGGGATTGGCCGTGCTCGCCACAGAAGGCGCATTAAAGCAGGTGCAGAAGATCAAGGCACAGGCTGAAGTCCGTCGCAGCTCACAAAATAACGAACTCAAGGGTCTTGCCGACCAGATCAAGGACGTAGTCCTCACTTTCGCTGCAAAAGCAGGCGATACCGGCAAACTCTACGGCTCCATCACTACACAGGATGTTGCCAGCGCGCTCACTGAAAAAGTCCGCTTTGAAGTGAAACGCCAGCAAGTGGATATTCAACCCATTCGCAACCTCGGTGAATTCGTCGCTCACATCCGCCTGACCATGGACCTGGTTCCTGAAATCAAGATCATCGTCCATCGTGAAGGGGAAAGCATTGAAAGCGCAACAGAACACGCCGAACCCGAAGCCGCTGAAAAGCCAAAGAAAAGCAAGGCAAAGAAGAAGCTGCTGCAGAAGAACCAGCCGCCACAGCCGAATAAGCAATATACAAACATCACCGGCGCAAGTCGGTGATGTTGTGTAATAGGCAGTAAAATATATTCATGTTTGCATCCATAGGCCAGCAATTAAAAAAAGAACGCGAAGCCCGTTTTCTGACACTTGAAAAAGCGTCAGCGGCCACGCGTATTCGCATTGTCTTTTTGCAGGCATTGGAGTCAGATGATTATTCTGTCATGCCGTCTGCGGCGCAGGGGCGCGGCTTTCTGCGCAACTATGCTGAGTATCTCGAATTAAATGTTGACGAGATGATCGCTGAAATTCAACGCAATATTCAGCCGGTTGAAGTCAGCGGACCTTTGCCTCAAGTGAATTTGGTTGAGACGGAGATTCCGCCATTGGTTGAAGTTGAGGATGAAAAACCGGCGCAGTCTTTCTTAAGCTCATTGTTGGGCCGCCGTCCGAAAGCAGAGTCAGCGCCTGAGGTGGAGATTCCCCAAGACCCCGCGCCCGCTGTGCTTGCAGTTGAAGTTGAACAGCCCAAGCCGCGCGGCAGGAAGAAAAAGAAAGCAGATGTTTTGGATGTGGTGGAAGAAATTTCACAGCCGGTGATTGTGGAACCTGTGGTGGAGATCAAAGCCGAAGAGCTGATTCAGCCGGTTGAGGCAGAGCAGGTTGAGGTTAAGAATGAAGCGGAGCCGGGTCTATTCTCAAAGCTCAGGTCCATCTTCCGATTCCGCTTTGAAAAAAAAGAACCACAACCAGAGTCTGAAATCCCTGTGATGGTTGAACCTGAGGCGCAGAAAAATATTCCGTCTCAGCCTGCTGATGTGATCTTTGCCGAGATCGGGCGGCAATTGCGCGAACGGCGCGAGTTGATCAGCCTGACGTTTGATGAAGTGGAGCGTCATACAAAATTGCGTGCGGCTTTTATTAAGGCATTGGAAGAGGGTGCGTTTGATAAATTACCGTCGCCGGTGCAGACGCGCGGTATGCTGGCAAACTACGCAACATTTCTTGATCTGAATACAGATACCATTTTGCTGCGTTTTGCAGATGGGCTGCAGGCGCGGCGTTATGAGAAATACGCAGAAACACCGCGTGAAAAAATTCAAACAGAAGTGATTACCTCCATGCCGTTTTTGCGGAGTTTTATTGCAGGTGATTTGATCTTCGGTATGGTGATGATCGCGATTTTGGCGGCGCTGGCGATCTGGGGTGTGGGGCGTGTGGTTAATTCTCAGGAAGAGTCGAATGTTGAAGTGACTGTGCCTGCGATTAATATATTGGACGGTACACCTTCACCAACAGCTACGCTGGATCTGACTGCTTTCCCTGCCGAGACTCCGCTGGTAGACGGCGCCACTACTTTGGAGGCGCTGCCGATCCCTGATGAGAATGCCAATGTGGTGGTCAGTATTTTCGCAGTGGAGCGGGCTTTTATCCGTGTTTCAGCGGATGGAGAGATTAAGTTTGAAGGACGCATTTCACCGCGTGAGACGAAGGTTTTTGATGCGGTGGATCAGGTGGTTATTTTGACCGGCAATGCCGCCGCGCTGCGCGTTACATATAACGGGCGCGATCTGGGTTTGATGGGCGGTATTGGGGAAGTGGTTAATCGAGTTTATTTGATCTCGGGGGTAGTGACGCCGACTGCGACCATTCCGCCGACGCCGACGAATACATTGCCAGTTACCGATACAGCGACTCCCCACGTCTACACCTACTTTTACCCCCACAGTTACGCCGCCTGCTGGTGGATAGTGACTGCAAAATAATTTTATAGTTAGGAAAATAAGATGTCAAAAAATACATTTCATTTGGTTTCACTTGGTTGTGCAAAAAACACAGTCGATTCTGATTCGATGGCGCAGTTGTTGCTGCGGGATGGTTATCTTTCAATGGACGATCCCGATCAGGCCGCTGTGTTGATCGTGAACACCTGCGGATTTATCGGTCCGGCGAAGGAAGAATCTTATCGTGTGTTGGGTGAACTTGCCAAATCAAAACATAGCGGGCAGGTGCTGATCGCGGCGGGCTGTCTGACACAGCGCTATGGTGTGGAAGTGGCGCAGAAGGTGCAGGGCATTGACGGTATTCTCGGCACGCGCCGCTGGATGGATATTGTGCAGGTGGTGCGCGAAGTGCGCAAGGGACCACGCCCTGAACCGCTCTATCATTTACCCGACGATGCAACTGTTGGTACGGATGAAAATAATGCGCTGCGTGTCAGTGTAGCCGGGGCGAGCGCATATCTCAAAGTGGCCGATGGCTGCCGACGCCCATGTGCATTTTGCGCCATTCCGCTGATCAAGGGCACGGCAGTTTCCCGTCCGGTTGAATCGATCATTAATGAAGCGCGTAAGTTACGCGACTCAGGTGTGCGTGAATTGGTGTTGATCGCACAGGATACAACCGACTATGGCCATGATCTGGGCATGAAAGATGGTCTTGCCATTTTGCTTGAGCAGTTGACCGATTCTGTGCCGGATATGGATTGGGTGCGTGTGATGTATGCCTATCCGGGGTATGTGACTGATCGTCTGATCGAAGTGATGGCAACCCGCAAGCAGATTCTGCCATATCTGGATATGCCGCTGCAACATGCGCATCATGACACTTTGTATCGCATGAAACGTCCGTCTAATATTGAATGGGTACATAAGACATTGGCGAAAATGCGTTCCACCATTTCCGATCTTTCCATTCGCACGACTTTTCTGGTGGGTTATCCGGGTGAGACGGATGAGGAATATCAAGCCTTGTATGATTTTGTGAAGGAGATCCGCTTTGACCGGGTGGGTGCGTTCCAGTTTTCGTTTGAGGCAGGGACAACTTCGGCGCCGCTGGGTGACCCCGTGCCTGCTGAAGTGAAGCAGGAGCGTTATGAGCGTTTGATGGAATTACAGCAGACGATTTCTTTGCAGGTCAATCAATCGTATGTAGGCAAGACTTTGGATGTGCTGGTTGAGGGCTTTGATAACGGCATTTCGATTGGTCGTTCCTATCGTGATGCACCTGAAATTGATGGTATGGTTTTCATTGAAGGACAGGCAAAGATCGGTGATATTGTGCCGGTGAGAATCGGTGGCGCAATGGCTTATGACCTAACCGGTGTGTTGGCGACTCAGCCGTTGATCAAGTTATAACGGCTGGTAGATTTAACCGTTCTTCGGCTCCGCTCGCATGGTCCCGATGATTTTTCGGGAGGATGTAGAATAAGTTGTCAAAAAATCCGCTGTCAACAAGACAGCGGATTTTTTGTTGTTTATGACGTTCTTGCAAAAGCAGTTGCGCCGAGGATCAATGCTGAGAGAATTAGATTTACCCTGAGCAGGATCAATTCGCGGCGTTGAAGTTTTGCCAGTTCGCCGGCATCTGCATTTTCTTTTTTCATCAATGTGCGATGGATGGCGGGCAACACTTCCCAGGTTTGAATGGCGCTGACAACTGCCATGATGGCGGCCAGACTATGTTTGATAAGAATGGACAATGACCATTGCGTGCTGAGAGAGAAAGCCGTCGTAATGCGGGCTGGTGCTTAGTTGAAATAAACCGGTTACCAATAGTAATCCCATGCAGAACCACGCAAGTGGTTCGAGTCTCTTTTGAACAGCGGCGATAAAGCTGAGTTGGTCGACCAGTTTCAAGGTCCGCTGTGATGCGGGGAGGACGAGCAGGTTGATGGCGGCGAGGCTTCCGATCCATGCGACGGTTGCGAGCATGTGCAGCCAGTAGATCAGCGCTATGATCCATGTGGGAGGGGTTGTCATATTTTATGGGCCGACAGTAGGCACATCGGTCGGGAGGATAACTTCGGTGGTGGGAAAAACCTCAAGTGTGGGTGTGGGCGGGTAGCATTGATTAAAAGCATCAGCCGAATTTCTTGCGGCGGTACTATCCAGATTGCCAATTGCTTGAGCGCTTTTATATATGTCATAGGCTTCACAGAACGCCTGACGATTATAAAGATCATCACCATAGCGCATGGATGCGATATATAAGCGTTCGGAGGCGGTCATTGTGCCGTCCCACATGGCAGGCCAGCCGTTGCCGACTTGATAGAAATAATCAACCGCCTGTTTCCAGTCCAATTCCCAGAAACTTGCGCCAATGATATACATGCGTGCGCCTTCGCGCAGTCCATTGGCGGTGTTGTCCAGGGGCCAAAGCGTTCGGCAAGCGTTAGTTGATAGATACCGCCTTCAAGATTGCCCTGTTGGGTGATCAGAGCGTAACCGTAATTGCGCAGAGCGAAATAATACATCCCGTCCACTTGCGCAGTTTTGTAGGTGTTATCCAGTTTGCGGATTGTATCCAGAGCGGCCAATGCGCCCGGCCAATCCTGTGCGTTGATAAGTTGTTGCGAGCGTTGATAGGCACTTTCGGCGCCGCTGAAATCGGGAGTGGCGGTTAGTGTGGGTGTGGTGGTGGGAGTGGGGATGACGCTAATGACCAATACTTCGGTTAGTTTTTGCTGTACACCCGGATAACTCGGGTCATTGGCAATGATGAATTCAAGGCGCTGAATCGCAGCTTCGTAGCGGCCGGATTCAATATCCACCAATGCGAATGTGTATTGTTCGGAAAGTTGTTTTGATACGATGTCGTATTCCGCCGCTTTGCGGTCACCGATGCCGGAGGAGTAGCCGCCGAATGCGCCCAGCCCGATCAACAGCAGAAAGCCGAGGATGCTAATAAGCATGGACTTCCAGCGTGTGGGTTTCTTCACGGGTTTAAACGGCTGTGTATCATCTTCTTTGATGGGTAGAGAAGGTTGTGTGCTTTCAATATTTTCAGACATAATAATTATTATACTTCCCTTTGAATTGCTCAAAAAACCACTTATTTTTGATTTATCAAATGATCCCCAAAGGTTTTAAAGACCTTTGGGGATAACTAAATTTTTATTTACAAATTAAAGATCTGTTTCGCATCAGACCAGACAATTGCCAGAGCAGCAAGTCCGCCGATGAACATGCCGATTAACGCAGTGACGATCGCCCCGCCGGGCAAATATAAAGCGATGAAATACGTGATCACGCCGCCGACCACAGCTGCAATCAGTCCCTTGAAAACCGCTCCGCCGACATGGATCGGTTCATGTGTGCGTTTGGACAGCCAGCCGAATAAAATGATGGCTTCTATTAAAAGCGTGATTTCTGCAAAGGCAATGACCGGCGCGCCGATCTCCCTGAAAAATATTAACCCTGCTGCGCCGATTCCTAAAAACATGATCAGACGCAGAATAACAGCGTATAACGGAAACATCGGTTCCTTGCGCGCATAAAACGAACGCGCCGCGATCTCGTGAATGGTGAAACCTGTCAGTGTCATTAAATAGGCGCGGGTTGTCCATGTGACCAGTGTGGAAGTGGCTTCATCGAAACCGAAGAATCCGCGCACCAGTGGATGAATCCCAGCCGACATGACTGCTGCGATGGGAATGGTGAGCGAGATCAAAACCCGCAGAGCGCGTTCTATCGTTGAGCGGAAACCTGCCCAGTCGCCGCGAGCCGCGAACTCTGAAAGTGTAGGCAGCATGGCTGTGGCAATCGCCGTACCGAGAATGGTCTCAGGTACTTGCATGATCATCCAGCCGTAGGTGAGTGAAGAGACTGCGCCTACTTGATCAAGCCGCGAAGCCAGATTATCACGTGCAAGCACAATGAATTGAATCCCGCCCATCGTAAGCAAGCGCGGCGCCATCAACTTCAACGCTTCGATCAACCCTATGTGACGTATGTCTAAAGATGGAGTCCAGCGGAAGCCAAACTTAAAAAGTGCGGGCAATTGAATCAGCAAATGAAACGCAGCGCCGAGGATCACACCATACACCAGCCCGCGAATACCGAAGCGCGGCACAAAATAGATCGCGCCGATGATCTGTCCCACATTGTATAAACTGGGTGCGAGCGCAGGAAAAATAAAATGTTGATTCGCTTGCAATGAAGCAGCCACCAGTCCGCTGACCGAAAAGATCACCGTGCCGATCAAATTGAGCCGCATCAACTCAGCCAGCAAGGTAAGTTGTTCATCACTAAAACCCGGCGCAATACCCAGCTTCGCAATTGGAACCGCAAAAATACTGATCACGATCGCAAAGGAAGTCGTTACCAGAAAGGCAACATTCGCCACCCGTGAAAACAAATCCCATGCGGCGGCGCGGTCTTTGGTGGTGAGATATTCCGTCAGCAAGGGAATGAACGCCATCGCCAGCGCGCCGCCGGAGATCAGCGCGAACAGCACATCCGGTAAATTATTTGCGGCGTTGAAGGTATCCAACAATTGCACGTCAGTGGAATACTGAGTTGTAATAATGCGCGTGCGATAAAAAGCGATCACCTTGTCGAATAGGAACAAAAACGCGATGGTCAGCGAATTACGGGTAAGGCGTGAAAGTTTATTCATTGATTAATGATCCGCGGGCGGCGCGATTTCCATGCCGGGCAATTTATCAGCCAGTAAATGAGTCTTATGGATCAAGACCGGCAGGCATTGTGCGCAAATATATTTTGCTTCACTCTTAAATGTTAAGTGTAATAGCGGCACCTGTTCATCTGTACGGTTGCAGTTCAAGCAAATCTTTTCATTTTGTTCGTTCATGGTTTCTCCAATTTTGTATTACATCCTGAGCGGCATAGTCGAAGGACGTAATACAAAATTATAATTTACTGCAAACTATCCTTCGGCTGCATGCCTCAAAGAGCATTCGTCACTCCGCTCAGGATGTAAATCAAATGCCCTTATACATCCCGCCGTCCACATTTAACATCACACCTGTAATATAGGAAGCCGCAGGCGAGACGAGGAACGCTGCGGCATTCGCGAACTCTTCAGGTTGACCCAACCTCCCAAGCGGACTCTGCTCCGACTGCCTGCGCGTTTCTTCCTCTACCGTTGAGCTGTTCGCTGTTGCCCGGGCAGTCATCAACTCTGTGACACGTTCCGTCTCCGTCCAGCCGGGTAGTATGGAATTAAAGCGGATATTCTCGCGGCCAAGTTCCAGCGCCAGCGATTTGGTTAATCCGATCGTCGCCATGCGAATGCTGTTTGATAGTAGTAAATTCGCGATCGGCTGTTTGACCGACATCGAAGTCACCGTCAACACACTCGCTGAATCTGATTTTCGCAAATGAGGCAGCGCCGCCTTAATCAAGCGGACGTGCAGCATCAGGCACAAGTCCACGCCTTTTTGCCACGCGGCTTCGTCGAGTGAATCGATCGACCCGGGCGGAGGTCCGCCGGCGTTGGTGATGAGAATATCCAACCCGCCGAAGGCATCCACAGTTTGTTGAATTAGCTTTTCGGGCACATCGGTCAAACCCACATCGCCTGCCAGCCCAATAACTTGTGTACCTGTTTCCTTGCTTAATTTTTCAGCCACATTTTTGATCTTTGCCTCATCCCGTCCATTAATGGCGACCTTGCAGCCTTCCTTTGCCAAAGCCAGCGCGGTGGCATATCCAAGTCCACGAGAGGAGCCAGTGACGAGTGCGATTTTGTCTTTTAGGTGTAAGTCCATTTTGTCTCCATATTCGTAGGGGCGGGGCTTGTCCCCGCCCTTATGTATGTTATACAAATAGGGCGACCACAAGGGTCGCCCCTACGCAATGATCTCGATCTTTTCGTCAATAACCTGACCATCTGTCCAATTTGCTTCCACCCATTTTGCCACACTTTGCAGAGACTGTCGCAGGGTGACTCCGTCAGAATTGATCATGGCACAGCCGATCACGGCCTCCTGCCATTTGTCCTGTAGATCCATTTCTGCAACAGAGACATTAAATTCACGATGCAAACGTGAGATGAGCGGCTTGATTCGTCCGCGCTTTTCTTTGAGAGAAGCACAAGTGGGGAGGTGCAGGTGAATGATGAGGGTGGCGATCATGATGTTATTTGAAGAAAACTGAAGAGAGCATGGCAATAATGGGCAGCCACCCTATCAATATCAAGGTGCTGCCAAGTACATAGGCTGGAAAGCCGCGTTGAATTCCCTTGTGTCTATCCCTGTATTCCCCACGTACAATGATAAATAAACCTGTTGTACCCCATAGGAAAAGCATAATACTGATTACAAGTTGAAACGTCCATAGGGCAACCTTTATGCCGAACCGATCAAGGATCGTGATCACAATGGCATACATGAGAAGTAGAAAAATCGAAATAACGAACGGAATATCTCCCCACCAGGAGGAGATTATTTCCTTTGCTTTTTGTTTCGCTGATTGTACAGAAGGGGATTCTTTATCGGGGTGAATGTTCATGGTCTATTTATAATATTTTCTTATTTTACGAATTATGAATTACGCCTTACAATCTCACGCATGGACATAGAAACTTCATATAACAATTCCCTCGATTACCTGTATTCCTTCGTGGATTATAGCCTTAAACATTCCTCGGAGCTTGCCAAGGCAGACTTTAATCTTGACCGTATGTTTGCGTTGATGGAGTTACTGGGCAGCCCGCAGACGAAGTATCCCGTCATTCATGTGGCGGGGACGAAGGGCAAAGGCTCCACTTCGGCGTTGTGTGCGGCGGCTTTGCAGGCGGCGGGTTACACGGTGGGTTTGTACACGTCACCGCATTTATTGGATTATGTGGAGCGGATTCAAATTAACGGCGCACCGATCTCACATGAGCAGTTGATTGACTTAGTGGAAGAGATCAAGCCGTTTGTAGCGCAGATCGAAAAATTGACCACCTTTGAAATCACCACGGCGCTGGCATTTATGGCCTTTGCGAAACATGGCGTCACTGCGGCTGTGTTTGAAGTAGGCCTCGGTGGTAGACTGGATGCGACCAATATTGTCACGCCCAAGGTTTCAGTGATTACTTCATTGTCTTATGACCATATGGCCGTGTTGGGCAATACACTGGCTTTGATCGCAGGGGAGAAGGCCGGCATTATCAAACCTGGTGTGCCCGTGGTTTCATCCCCGCAAAAGGATGAGGCTTGGGAAGTGCTGGAGCGTGTAGCCAAAGAAAATAATGCAGAGTTAACACTTGTAGGAAGAGATGTAAAGTTTGAGTCTGGATGGCAGGAGTCGTCCTTGGACGGGGACGATCGGGAAAGAAATCAAATTCGAATTGGACGCAGTTCAGCAGGTCCATCGCTATGGTCACCAGTCCCTCTTGGAAATCACCAAATCGAAAACGCCACCACCGCTTACACAGCTTTGAAAGCCAGTGGAATTCCCATCACAGATGAGCAGATACAAAAAGGGTTTTCTCAAGTACAATGGCGCGCCCGCTTTGAGATTGCGCGGCGCGAACCTCCGGTGATCTTTGACTCGGCGCATAATCAGGATTCGTTCGAGAAACTTTCTGAAACACTTGATGCTTATTTCCCTGATAAAAAAGTGTATCTGATCTTTGGCGCATCAGAAGATAAGAATATCCCCGGGATGTTTGCGGCACTAAAATCGAAGATCAAGAAAATCATTGTCACGCGTGCCGATCATCCGCGGGCGCTTGAAGTGGAACGAATTCAACAGTTGGCTGAGCAGGCTGGGGCGGAGTCTGAAGCGGTCACTCCCGTAAAGTCCGCATTGGCGCGGGCGCTGGAATTGTCATCAAAAGATGGTAGCATCGTCTTATCCGCTGGAAGCATGTTTGTCACCGCGGAAGTCATGTCTGCATGGAAAACGAGTACTTAATGAATCATCAATCTGACTGGAACGAAGAAGAAGATAATTTTGACCTCACGCTCTCACAGCGGACCGAGGAACTGTATCGCATTCCGAATATGGAACCCAACGCTGACGGGCTGATCGAGGCCGTGGTATTGCCGCTGCGCGATATGGTGATCTTTCCGCGCATGGTTTCTCCGATCTTTGTAGGGCGCGAAGCATCGTTGCTTGCGGTGCAGGAAGCGCAACGCAAAGAGCAGACCGTGATCGGGCTGACTCAAAAAGACCCTGAATTGAATGACCCTGGCGCCGATGATTTTATGCCGGTGGGTGTGGAGATGGCGGTGGGGCGCTTGCTGCACATGCCCGACGGTTCATACTCCGCGCTGGTGCAGGGACGTAAGCGGGTGGAGATCGTTGAATTCTTGAGCGTGAAGCCGTACATCAAAGTACGCGCGCGCGTGATCAACGAACCGCAAACCGCCGATAGACAGGCGCAGGCGTTGATGCGTTCTGCATTAAGTTTGTTCGAACGTTGCGTACAACTGGATCGTTCAATTCCTGAAGAAGCCCATTTGTTTGCATTGAACATCGCCGAACCGGGCTGGCTTTCGGATATGGTTGCCACCTCGCTTTCATTAACTTACGAAGCAAAATTAAGATTACTGTTGATCCTTGACCCCAAAGCACGCTTGGGACAATTAAATAATATTCTGGCACAGGAAGTGGATGTGCTTGAGTTGGAAGACGAAATTCATTCACGTGTACAAAGTGAAGTGGATAAGAGTCAGCGTGAGTTTTATCTGCGCGAACAAATGAAGCAGATCCAAAACGAATTGGGGGAAGGCGATATTTTTACGCGTGATGCATCTGATCTCAAGAAAAAAGTGGATGCCGCCAACCTGCCTGAAGAAGCAAAGAAGGTTGCGCTTAAAGAATTAGAGCGGTTGAATCAAATGCCGCCCATGGCGCCCGAAGTGGGCATTATCCGCACCTATATTGATTGGATCGTTGACCTGCCGTGGAATAATTCCACGCCTGATAATTTGGATGTCAAGAACGCTGCCAAGATTTTGGAACGCGATCATTACGGATTGAAGAAAGCCAAAGAAAGAATTTTGGAATATATCGCTGTGCGTTCGCTCAAGCCGAAAAAGGAACGTCAGCCGATTCTTTGTTTTGTGGGACCTCCCGGCGTGGGTAAGACTTCATTAGGACGTTCCATCGCAGATGCGCTCGGACGCAAGTTTGCGCGTGTCTCGCTCGGCGGCGTGCGTGACGAAGCCGAGATCCGCGGACATCGCCGCACGTACATCGGCGCACTGCCCGGACGAATTATCCAAACCATGAAACGCGCCGGCACGGCGAATCCGCTTTTTATGCTGGATGAAATTGACAAGTTATATTCAGACTTCCGCGGCGACCCTGCTTCGGCCATGCTTGAAGTGCTGGACCCTGAACAAAATTACGCGTTCAGCGATCATTACCTTGAATTACCGTTTGATCTCTCCAAAGTCATGTTCGTGACCACCGCCAATTCGCTGGCGAATATCCCTGCTCCATTGTTGGATCGCATGGAAGTGATCGAATTCCCCGGCTATATCGAAGAGGAAAAGATCGAGATCGCGAATCGTTATCTCATTCCGCGCCAGATCGAAGAGAATGGAATCGAGAGTCTTGAAATTGTATTTGAGCCTGCCGCACTAAAACGCATCATCCGCGAATATACCTATGAAGCGGGCGTGCGTAATCTGGAACGTGAACTCGGACGAGTCTGCCGCAAGATCGCACGCCTCAAAGCGGAAGGGAAGAAGTATCCCGCTTCGATCGCGGCTGAGATGATCGAGAAAATGCTCGGCCCGCAGCAAGTCTTCCCATCCGAAGCGGAACTGACTGACGAAGTGGGCGTCGCTACCAGTCTTGCATGGACTGAAACTGGGGGCGAGATCATGTCTGTTGAAGTTGCCATTCTCGAAGGCAAAGGCGGCATGCAGATGACAGGTCAGATGGGTGAGGTGATGCAGGAATCTGCTCAGGCCGCGCTGACTTATATCAAGTCACGTGCTGGTGCGTTGAAACTTGAACTCGATATTTTCGAGCGTTTGGATATTCATATCCACATGCCTGAAGGCGGCATCCCGAAGTATGGTCCCTCGGCTGGGATTACGATGGCAACGGCCATCATCTCCGCGTTGACCGGGCGTCCGGTGTCTACGTCACGTGGGCATGACCGGCGAGATCACCCTGCGCGGGCGCGTGCTCCCTATTGGTGGCGTACGTGAGAAAGTTCTCGCCGCACATCGCGCGGGTTTGAAGACCGTGCTTCTGCCGGAAAAGAATATGAAAGATCTGGTGGAACTTCCCAAGACTGCCCGATCTGAGCTAAAAATAATCCCGATCAAACACATGGATGATGTGCTGGCAATTGCGCTTTCCAAGGAAGTGACTGTCGAACCGCCACGGCCAAAGAAGCGCGGCGGAGATGATAGTCAGGACGAGTAGTTTTTACGTCTTTATTTCATAACAATCCCCAACTCAAGTGACGTGGATGATAAAATATCCACGTCACTTGATATTTAACGGAAACTCACCCATGACCACACTAGAAAATAAAGTCGTTCTCATTACAGGCGCCTCCTCAGGCTTTGGCGAAGACGCCGCTTTGCTCTTTGCAAAAGAAGGCTGCAAGGTCGTTCTGGCCGCGCGCCGTTTAGACCGTTTGCAAAACCTCGCCGCAAAAATACAGGAACTTGGCGGCGAAGCCATCGCCGTGCCCGTGGATATTGTCGACCCGGCCGAAGTGGATAACATGGTGCAGACCACGATCGATCTGTATGGGCACATTGATATTCTTTTAACAACGCCGGCATTGGCCGCGTGGATTGGTTTGAGAATCATTCCGTTGAACGTGATATCAATACGCTGGTACAGGTTAATCTCATTGCCCTGATGCAAGTTACACGCGCGGTTTTGCCGTACATGCTTAATCGCGGAGAAGGTCATATTATTAATATGATCTCCGTTGCAGGTCTGCTTGCTTCTCCGCTTATCACAAGTTATGCCGCCAGCAAACACGGTGCCCGCGGATTCACCGACGCCCTGCGCCGCGAAGTGACTCCACTCGGTATCAAAGTCAGCGGAATTTATCCCGGTCCGGCTTCCACTGAATTTGGTCAGCACGTAGGCAAGAACGAAGCCTATAGTTCGGTCAAGTCCATGTTCAACATCCACATGACTTCCGAATATGTCGCCCGCCGCGTGCTGGATGTTGCCAAACGTCCGCGCCGCAGTTTGATCATCCCTTGGTGGTTTCGCATCCTCACAACTTTTGACATGCTGTTTCCAGTCATCGTTGATTGGATCTCATACGCCTTCTCAAAAATTAAACATAAATAGAATTAGGAGACTCTCATGAATCAAGCGCGACTTAACAACCTCACCGCATCAATGCGGACCTCGAACCTGGATGCCGTTATTCTGAATCCGGGTCCCACGCTGACATATCTCGCCGGTGTCGAATTTCATTTAATGGAACGCCCGATTGTTTTATTTGTCGCACCCGGCAAAGACCCGGTGCTTGTCTTGCCCGAACTGGAACTCCCCAAAGTGGATTTATTTCCCTACAAAATACAAGCATTCGCGTATGGCGAACTTCCTTCAGAGTGGGATGATGCCTTTCGAAAAGCTGCCCAGTCTCTCGGTCTGGATGGGAAGCGCATCGGCGTCGAACCACGTCAACTGCGCTTAATGGAATTCGGTCATGTAAAAGCAGGCGCGCCTGAGGCTGAATATCCAGATGCAAGTGAAGTGCTTTCGGGTCTGCGTTTGAAAAAAGACAAAGCCGAAATTGATGCCATGCGCCGCGCGGTGAAGATCGCGCAGGACTCACTTGAAGCAACCATTCCCTTAATTAAGATCGGTATGACTGAGCGTGAGTTATCTTCTGAACTGGTGATGCAATTATTAAAGCACGGCTCTGATTCTGCCCTGCCATTTTTCCCCATCATCTCCGGCGGACCGAATGGCGCAAATCCGCACGCATCACCGACCGAAAGAAAATTACAAGCCGGCGATCTTCTGGTTGTGGATTGGGGCGCTGCGTACGAAGGCTATATCTCAGACCTGACACGCACTTTCGCTGTGGGTGAGGTGGATGATGAGTGCGCGAAGATTCACAAGATCGTGCAGGAAGCCAACGCTGCTGGTCGTGCCGCGGGCAAGCCCGGTGTGCCCTGCGCCGCCGTGGATATTGCCACACGTGATGTGATCGAAAAATCAGGCTATGGAAAATATTTCACGCATCGCACTGGTCACGGTATTGGCATGGAAGGTCACGAAGAACCGTACATGCGCGGCGACAATATGCAGCTCCTGGAAGTTGGCATGGCCTACACTGTGGAGCCGGGAATTTATCTTCCCAACCGCAACGGCGTTCGCATCGAAGATAACATCGTCATCACCGAGAGCGGCGCAGATTGTTTGAGCGATATGCCGAGCGAAATTCGAGTAGTAGGATAAATTGCAGGGCGGCACGCTAAACAACGTGCCGCCCATTTTTATTATGTCAACAATAATTTCTACATACCTTGATCTTCTTGATTCCCAACGTGAAACTGTATTTGATGCGTTGAGCGGATTAACCGATTCGCAGCTCTGGCAGAGACCCGCTCTCAATGAATGGAGCATCGGCGAAATCCTTGACCACAATTATTTACTGTTTGCCTCCACCTATCCCGCCGTAAAATGGATCTGGAAGTTAAACGGCTGGTACGGACGCCTGCGCCGTAACCGTCAATACTCGGTGCAAATAGAAGATCTGTATCGCAGCCCGAAATTTCCACAATGGGTGGGCTTCATGTGGACTCCGCGCTACAATCCGCGCAAACCGGTTTCATTCGAAACACTTAAGTCTGAGCTGCGAACCCTTCATGCAAATGTCCGTCAATTTTATGAGGGCAAGGATGTAGATGTGTTGGGAAATTTGTATTTATACGACCCGTTGTTCGGTTGGTGTAATTTGATCGTCACCTTGCGTATTGGCATTTATCACGATCAATTGCATTTTGACGATGTTCTAAAGCAAGCCGTGCAATTTCAAAAATGATATCCATTCAGCCCGCACTGCCCGAACAGGCGGAAATATTAACCACGATCACGCTGGCCGCAAAACGCCATTGGAATTACCCCGAAAGTTGGATTCAACTCTGGCTCCCGTCATTAGCGATCACCTCCGCATATATTCTCAAGCACGAAACATGGGCGGCGATTATCGATAAAAAATGTGCGGGCTATTACTCTCTTAAATATGAAAACGAATCTCTTTGGCTCGATAATCTCTGGGTCTTGCCTGAATTTATGGGGCAGGGGATCGGAAAGCAGCTTTTCCAACATGCACTGGAAAGAAGCCGCGCTCAAGGTGTTTATAATATAAAAATAGAATCCGATCCCAACGCACAAACTTTCTACGAAAAAATGGGTGCTCGCAAAACCGGTCAATATCAAACACAGATCGAAGGTCAACCGCGCGTATTACCCGTAATGGAGATCAATTTATGACAACCTACTGTGATTACTGCAATTCTCACCCGGAAGATACCTTCAATAAAAATTATCACGATACCCAATACGGATTTCCGCTCAAAGATGACGATGAACTTTTTGAACGTCTTGTACTGGAAATCAATCAGGCTGGTCTTTCGTGGATCACCATTCTCAAGAAGGCGGATAACTTCCATAAAGCCTACAGCAAATTTAACATCGCAAAAATTGCAAAATACACCGAGGAAGACCGCGCGCGTTTGCTGGCAGATGCGGGCATTATTCGCAACCGGTTAAAAGTTAATGCGGCGATTGTCAACGCGCAGAAGATCCTTGAGTTGAAAAAGGAATTCGGCTCCTTTCAAGGCTGGCTGGATGCGCATCACCCACTCACGAAAGACGAGTGGACAAAGCTTTTCAAGAAGACCTTTGTCTTTACCGGCGGCGAGATCGTCAACGAATTCTTAATGTCCACGGGATATTTGCCGGGTGCGCATCAGCCGGATTGTCCGATTTTTAAAAAGGTCGCGGCGCTGAAGCCCCGTTGGATGAATAAATAATATTTCTTTTGGAAACAGATCGGAGCACCTGCTTTACTTCGTTGATCGTCAATTCGGAGTAAAAGCCCGCGCTCCGAATTTTTTATTTACTTGTATACTTACAGCGTAACAAAACCTATGCCGCCAACTTTTGTCATCGCAGGAAAACTCAATCGTGAATATATTTTGCCGCCCACAGGCCAGCCTTTATTGGACGCCCCCGGTGGAGATTTGTTATATGCCGCGGGCGGGCTTGCCGTATGGGATTCTGGCGTGAATACCGGGCTGGTAGGCCGTGTGGGTGAGGAGTATCCAAGACAATGGCTGCGTGATCTTGAGCATCGCGGTTTTGACACAAATGGCATTCACACGCTGCGCGAATTGCAAAATGTTGATCTCCGAAATTTTATCGCCTTCACCGATACCAATGAACGCAGTCATTCCAATGCGGTTTCGCATTTTGCCCGCCGCCAGCTTCCCTTCCCAAAATCATTGCTTGGATATCAAGCGCCCGATGAGTCGCGGAAAGATCCGCGCGAGCCGGAATTAATTTCACCCGCCGCTTTGGATGTGCCCAGGCAGTATTGGAATGTCCGCCATGTGCATATCTGCCCCTTTGACTTTATCAGCCAGAGTCAAATGGTCAACCTCTTTAGAGGCGGATCAAACCAAACCGTCAGCCTGGATCCTGCTCCTGGATACATGTTCCCCGCCTTTTGGCGTGACCTGCGACTCGTGCTGCAAGGCGTTACTGTGTTCCAGCCATCAGAAGAGGAATTGCGTTCGCTTTTTTGGGGCGAAACCAATGACCTGTGGGAAATGGCGCGCCGCATCAGTGAATATGGACCGCAGATCATCGTCATCAAACGCGGCCTGCTCGGACAGTGGGTCTATGATGTGCCGGGCAATCATCGCTATGAAGTTCCGGCGTATCCTTCACGTTTGGTTGACCCAACCGGCGCCGGTGACGCTTTTTGCGGTGGATTCCTCGCCGGCTTTCAAAAGACCAATGATCCCTTAATGGCAGCTTTGTATGGCAGTGTATCTGCTTCTCTCAAAATAGAGGGCAGCGGCCCATTTTATGCTTTGGGCGTTTTGCCCGGTCTTGCTGAAGCCCGCTTGCATTCACTAAAGGAAATGACGCACACGTTATAAGCATTGACCATTCAATGTTGACTCACTCATCCACCCGCCTGTATACTTACCTCATGACAGATTTCTCATCCCAACTTATTGATCTTGCCGTACAGATTCAACAGATCCCTGCGCCTACTTTTGCCGAGGGTCAACGCGGAGAATTTGTGCGCGGATCTTTTTTGACGGAAAATCTCAAAGATGTTTCGATGGATTCACTTGGGAATGTGTATGCGCGTTTGCCGGGAAAGCAGAAAAAGGCGAAACCGCTGATCGTCTCTGCCCATTTGGATACTGTCTTTCCAAACAGTATCAACTTACAGGTTAAGAAAGAATCGAGCCGGATCGTCGCACCAGGCATCGGTGATAACTCACTCGGTGTGGCCGCTTTGTTCGGCATCCTCTGGGGTTTGCGTGAAAGAAAGATCGAGTTGAAGCAGGATGTATGGTTTGTGGCGAATGTGGGTGAGGAAGGACTCGGCGATCTGCGTGGAATGCGCGGAGTGGTGGAGCGCTTCGACAAGGATGTGATCGGGTATCTGGTGATTGAGGGACTCGCGCTCGGGCATGTGTATCATCGTGCGATCGGTGTGCGGCGTTATCGTATTACAGCCAAAACTGCGGGCGGACATTCCTGGTCTGATTATGGTCAGCCTTCGGCAGTGCATGAACTGGCCGCGCTGGTCACACAGTTGACCGCGATCCGGCTTCCGCGTGAACCGCGCACCACAATGAATGTTGGTACCTTCGGCGGCGGCACGGGGATTAATGTCCTCGCGGCGGAAGCTAAATGTGAGCTGGATTTGCGTTCTGAAGATCCCAAAACGCTGATGAAATTGACTCATCAAGTGGAAGATTTGCTAAAAAATGCCGACCGTACGGGTGTCAGAATTATGGCGGAGATTATTGGTGAACGACCCGCTGGAGAAATTTCCGCCGATCATGCGCTGGTGCAATTAGCTGTGACTTGTACCGCCGAGCAGGATTTGGACGCGATCCTCACTTCGGGCTCCACCGATGCGAATATTCCTTTAAGCCTTGGCATTCCCGCTGTAGTAATGGGAATCACCACAGGCGGCGGGGCGCATACTGTGAATGAATATATTGACACCGCTCCAATAGGTAAGGGCCTGGAAAGTTTGATTCGGTTTGTGGAGTTGGCTGGATAGGGTGGTTCGTTGAATAGTTTGCAGTTATATGGCAGAGTGCGGAAGTTAAAACTTCCGCACTCTTTTTAAACAAAAACTTCCGAAGTCATCATCACTTCGAAAGCCTTCACTTATTACTTATTACTCGTCACTTATTACAAAATCACTTCAACCCTACTACCTCAAAAACTTCCAGCGCGTGTGATTTGCCTTTCACTGGCATTTCTGCATGAGGCTTAACCTCGATATCATCCTTCACCCGTTCATATGCATCTTTGCTGATGAGGATCTGATTTCTGGCTGAATTTTCCTGAATGCGTTTGGCAGTATTTACGCTATCGCTGATGGCGGTGTATTCCAGTCTTTTTTCGGTGCCGATCAAACCCAGCACTGCGTCACCGTAGTGAATGCCCACACCAAAAGCCAGATGTGAATCTTCGGGGAGTACCTTATATAAATTCTCAATCGATTCGCGAATGATCAACGCAGTTTTAACGGCGCGCAGAGTATGGTCAGGCTGTGGGATGGGAGCGTTGAACCAGGCCATGATGGCATCGCCCATGAATTTATCGATGGTGCCTTCCTGTATCAGAACGGCATCTGCCATGGCTGCCAGATAAAGATTTAATATTTTCACCAATTGTTCCGGTTCACGGTTTTCACTAAAAGTAGTGAAGCCGCGAATATCTGCGAACATGGCGGTGATGTCGGTGCGTTTGCCGCCCAGTTGTAAACTGTTCGGGTCAAGTTGTTCGATCACAGCGGGAGAAACCATGCGTTCAAAGAGTTTGCGCTGGGCTTCGAGTTTCTTTCTCTCGGTTAGATCATCCAGCACAATGGCAACACCCTGAGTCTTTTGTCCGGCATCTTTGAGCGGAGAGAGATTGAAGCGCCAGTCTACATTTCCGCGGGTGGGAGAGAGGTGACTGATCTCAAGGTCTACAATGGCTCGATCGGTTTCGCGCACTTCTGTCAGATGCGGCTCAAGCTCCTTCGCAACAGAAGCAAGCGCCTCGTTAAGAAGATGACCGATGATGTCGTTCGAGGCGTATCCCAGGATCGTTTCAGCGGCACGGTTGGTGAGTGTGATCTGATTCTGAATATCCGCAGTGATGACGCCGCTGGCAATGGATGCGAAAATGTTATCCATCAAATTCTTGAGGCCGGTGACTTCTTCAAGCGTGTGCTTGAGTGAAGAAAATAAGCGCGCGTTTTCGATCGCAACTGCGGCCTGGTTTGCAAAAGCAACCAGCAGATTCCGCTCTGACTCAGCAAAGATGCCGGTGCGGATGCGGTTGTCGGCATAGATCACGCCGATCAGATCGTTTTTTACTTTGAGGGGAACACAGAGAATGGAACGCAGATTGAATGCGACAATACTTTCCTGTCCCATGAAACGCTGGTCTTCCTGTGCATTGGTGGTGATGAGCGGTTCGCCTGATTCGATCACGCGCCCCACAACAGACTTACTGACGGTCAACTCGGAGGAATTGATCGATTCCATTTCCCAGTTGCGCCCCATGCGGGTGACCATGACACCTTTTTCATCGCGCAGCATCAGAAATCCGCGTTCGGCCTTGGTCAGGCGCACGATGTTATCCATCACGATGGTCAGTACTTCATCGAGTTCAAGTGAAGAGTTGATGACCTGCCCCACATTGGCGAGCGCTGAAAGGTTGCTGTGCTCTTTCTGAAAGGCTTCAATTTTTTCGCCGATCAATGACAACGTTGTTTCAAGGTTGTGCAGATCGTCGCTTGTATTTTTTGGGAGTTTAAGTTTGTTCGACTCCAACTCGCTGCGAATCTTTCCTGCCTGCTTGCTCAGCGTGATGAGTTGGTCGGGGATTGTTGATGGGCGGGTCTGTTCATTCATAAGCGTTTATTGTAATTGATTATAACGGGTATCCATGAATTTCAAGGCTTTTTTTACTCGACTTTGCCACGTTTTTAGCAGGATGATGGTTGCCGCTTTGCGGGCGATGGTGATGTTTCCCGGTCGCGGTGTATAGATCGCAGTTTGATATTCCTGTAACAGGAAAAGGATTTGCTCCTGAGCGGAAGGCAAATGTGTCATCAGGATGTTGGCGCGTTCCTGTGAAGTTGTGTGGATGGGCTGTGGATGTTTTAGCCAATAGAGGCTGAAGCTGATGGCTTGGAATGCCTGCTCAATTGGAGAGAGTGAAACCCAGCGTACCCAGCGATTTAACCAGCGTGGCGGCGTATTTCCATTCCGTGTATAACGATCAGCCAAGTATACTGGCAAACGGTCTTCAAGGGAGTATCGGCGGGCAAGAAAAATGCCAAGTATCAAAATTGTAAAGATTCCTGCCGATGCGAGGAATTTTGTCCAAGAGTTTGTTTGGCGGGTGATTACCAGGTTTTCATCTTCTAGCAGGGTGGGGTCAAACTCAGCGGAGTTTTGCTCGCCGCCATCAATGGCGGCCAGATCGCCATTCTGCGGCACAGCATCAGATGCATTGGCATTTGTTTCTATTTTCTTTTGAGGACGATTCAACGGGTCTTGATTTGCCGTTGGTTCAAACTCCATCCAGCCAATGCCGGGGAAGTACACCTCAGGCCAGGCGGTGAGTTTTTATACGCCACAATGTATCTTTCTTTCAAACTGTCTTTGTCACGGGTTCCTTCTGCGAAGCCAACCGCCATGCGGGCAGGGATGCCGATCGAGCGCAGCATTAAAGTCTCTGCGCTGGCGTAGTACATGCAAAATCCCTTTTTATGATCAAATAAAACCCATAGTACGGGGTCTTGGCGGTCTGGCAGGGTTTCTGTGATCTCGGTTGTATATTCGATCTCTTTCCTTAAATAAGCAGTGATGGCTTGTGCTTTATCGTATGGTGTGTCATAGGGTGCGGTGATCTCAAGCGCAAGTTCTCTTAATTGCGGCGCAATCGTTTCAGGAATTTGCAAATACTTGGCGGTAACCCACTTTGGATAATCCATCCCTGCGGCGCGCAGTTCATCAATGGAAGGGTCGGCGATCAGTGCGCGGGTTTTGTAGCTATTTCCGCTTAAAAGACTGGGGACTGAAAACCAGGCCGTTACATCCCTGGCTCTGGTTGAGATGGGCGTTGAGACGATACTGCCTTCCCGGCTGGTCCATATTGTTTCTGCGGGAGAATACAACAGGTTCTGATTCATTGCATTATTTGTAAAAGTAAATGCCATTTCATGGCGTGCTTCTGGATACTCAATACTGATTTCGTTGGCTTCCGGGTCGAAATCTGTACTTAAGTTTGAAAGGGTTGTCCAGCGGCCATCGAGATACAGGTCATATACTCTGCCTTTCCAGTAATTCCGCACGGGAGTAAAGTTGTTCTTCTCCACTTCCACATAGAATATCGGAGTATCGTTGATCGTCGCCTGTTGACCCAGGGCAAGCGTGCCGCTATAAAAATCCCCGCTTGTTTTTTTCCCGGGCGCTTCCAGTGCGCTGACCGCGTCGGAGAGTCTGTCAAAGAGGGGACGTGAAAAATCCCTCCAAGCCTGGGCGGCGGGTTTGACACTGCTGATCCACCCGGGTAACGCCCATGCGATAAACACGGCCGCCGCTGCCACTGCGAATACTCCCCGGTCAAAATCATTAATGGTTTCCGGCGTTAGTAGAAATTGAGTTTTTTTCCAGGAAGAACGGCTTTCCAAAAGATACATCCTTCCAAGCAACAGCAGGGCAGTGAAGATATACACTGCGAGTCCCCAGGCGCGTGTTGGTACATAGGGATCAAAGACCTGTACGATCAGCATGGCTACCCCCGCTGGCAGGATCACACCCAGAAAATTTTCGTGCCGTGTCAGCCAGTAACCGGCGCATATCCCAATGATCCAGTAGCCGAGGGTGACCAGTGAGACAAAAAATAGTTGATCGTACACCGGTTGATTTCTGATCAATTGACTCAACGAAGTAAACAGACGGTTGAACAACTCTGCAAATTCCTGCCACAGCCAGTCTTTTTCTTCCACCGCTTTTATTAATTGGGCCGGAATCAAAATCATCGTGTATCCCAGCGCCAGGCGTATGGCAGCTTTTCTTGAAAAATAGCTATACCCGATTACGAGTCCCAGAAGCACGCCGACCCCGGCGATTGTTTGCGTAAAATAAAGATAAGATGCCCACTTGGTGATCACCAAACGCGTGCTTGAAATTTCCACCAGCGCGATCGTGAGGAATGCAAGGCGCCAGTCCCAGGTGCGTTCAGTCAATTTGTGTTGGTTGGAATCGCGGGTTGAAGATGATTTTTCCATGCATTGAGTGTACAATGAAGACAGTGTGTTCGTCAATTCAAAACTCTAAAAAACCCCACCAGAGGACTATATGCAGACCTTAATTCAGAATGGTATTGCCATAATTATCGCTTTGCAAAGTGCAGGAGATTGGTTAATTCTCCCCATGCGTTTCTTTAGCTGGCTTGGCACGGAAGAATTCTTTTTTCTTGTATTGCCTTTGATCTACTGGTGTATTGATTCTGCGTTGGGGCTGCGGGTGGGCTTCATCCTCATTACCAGCAATCTATTTAATAATGTCGGCAAATTATTATTTGCAGGACCGCGCCCCTACTGGGTCAGTTCACACGTCCGCGCGTTTTGGACGGAGACATCCTTTGGTGTTCCATCGGGTCATGCGCAGCACGCGGTGGCTGTGTGGGGGATGATCGCCGCGTACAGCAAAAAAACTTGGATATGGGTGAGCGCAATTCTTATTGCATTTCTGATCGGGTTTTCACGTGTTTATCTGGGCGCGCATTTCCCGCATGATGTGATTCTTGGCTGGCTGTTTGGCGCAGTGGTCTTGTGGGCTTTTACCAGTCTTTGGGAACCCATCGGCGCATGGGTCAGTAAAAAAACCTTTAGAGAGCAAGTGCTGATCGCGTTCTTTGTTTCATTGCTGTTTATCGCCGTTGGATTGGGCGCCGCAGCTTTTAGAGACGGATATCAAATCCCTGAGAGTTGGATGAATAACGCGCTTCTTGCCGGGACCGATGTGCCTGCTCCTGTTGACCCAAGCAGTATCTTCACCTCAGCCGGGACTTTCTTCGGGCTGGCAGTGGGCGCAGCGTGGATCATGTCGATTGGCGGGTATCAGGCTGCAGGTCCGATTGAGAAGCGTGCTCTTCGTTACATCCTCGGGTTGATCGGTGTTATCTTCTTTTGGATGGGGCTGGGTGCGATCTTCCCGCGCGGCGATGGTTTTATTTTTTATTCACTGCGATTTTTGCGTTATGCGCTGGTGGGGTGGTGGGTTGCGGGGGGCGCGCCGTGGTTATTTGTAAGGTTAAAGATTGCCGAGCGCAATGCCGGTGCAAAATCCATCTGATATAATCGCGATCATTCCAGTAAAAATATAAGGGTTCATGGATGACGCTCGAGAAAAATACTCTTCTTCATAATCGATATCGTATTATAGAAATCCTGGGTCAGGGGGGCATGGGTTCAGTTTATCGCGCCATAGATGAGAATCTGGGCGTGCCTGTTGCTTTAAAGGAAAATCTTTTTACAACTGAGGAATACACACGCCAGTTTCGTCTTGAGGCTGTGATCCTTGCGAATCTTCGCCATCCCAATATGCCGCGCGTTTCTGATCATTTTGAATTGGGCGATCAGGGGCAGTATTTGGTGATGGATTTTATTGAAGGGGAAGATTTGCGTTTTCGGATGGAGCGTCTCGGCACCATCAGTGAAGATGATGCGGTTCAAGTTGGCGGGGCGATCTGTGATGCGGTTGCGTATCTGCATACCCGCAAGCCTCCTATTTTGCATCGTGATATTAAACCCGGGAATGTGAAGATCACGCCGGATGGTCATATCTTTTTGGTGGATTTCGGTCTGGCAAAGGTATTTCAGGGAAACAATCAGGCCACGACCACTGGCGCGCGTGCGATGACGCCCGGGTATTCTCCTCCTGAACAATATGGAACCGCGCGTACAGATCCGCGCACTGATATTTATTCATTGGGCGCCACCTTGTATGCGGCTATTTCTGGTGTCATTCCAGAAGATGGTCTTGCGCGCGCGATGGATAATGCGCAATTAACTCCGCTTCGTAAACGAAACCCGAAGGTGACGCGTCGATTCGCGGCTGCGATTGAGAAGGCCATGGCGATTGATCCCAGTGACCGTTTTCAGACCGCTGAGGAATTTAAGAAGGCGCTGCTTGGCGCGAAATCCAAAACACAGCAGTTGGCGGGTGGTTATGCGGTTGTTCCTCCACCGGCTGAAGCTTTTTTACCAAACGATCCAAGTGATTCCATTCCGGTTGTAACGGAAAAGGAAAAGACACCACGTCCGCCAACGGGACCTGTGCAGCCTGTGTCTTCCAATGGTGAAGATCAACCGTTTGTTTCTCCCCTTAAGAAACAAAAAGAACGCGAACGCAAACGACGATTTGCGCTGGTCCGTTTTGTATTTATTTTATTATTGTTATTGTTGGTGAGCGTGCCGTTTTTCGCGCCGTCTGTTTTGCCTGAAAGTTTGCGAGCTGCAATTCCTTTTCTTGCGCCAACGGGAACCGCAACCGCTTCAATAACCCCCTCTCCGCTGCCCACGCAAACACTGACTGCGACCGTTACGGCAACGGTTACGAAAACCGCCGCACCGCCTACGCTAACTTTTACGCCTACAAAGATCCCATTGGTGGATGAAACCGCAACTGCGCTTGCGATTCCAGTGGTTACCAATACGCCTGATGTGACCGCTACCCCTGCGGTCACTCCGGTGGGTGGGGGCGCGGGTCAGATTGCGTATGCGTCTGCCCGCTCTGGTGTGCCGCAGATCTATCTTTTGGATATGCCCAGCCAGACAGTTGTTCAAGTCACTGATATTGCAGAAGGCGCATGTCAGCCTGCCTGGTCTCCTGATGGCGGGAAACTGGTATTTATTTCGCCCTGCAAAGGCATGGATGAAATTTATTATGATGCCGGTTTATATATCATTAATGCAGATGGCAGTGGACTGACGCCGATTGCCACCGTGCCCGGCGGGGATTTTGACCCCAGTTGGTCGCCGGATGGCAAATCCATTGTATTCACTTCGCTGCGTACTGGTCAAATGGAAATTTTTATTCTGGATGTGGCTGGTCAATCTGTTACACAGGTGACCAAGGGTACTTCTACAATTGAGTCTCGTCAGGCGGCATGGTCGCCTGATGGCTCACAACTGGTTTATGTTGTAAAACGTTTTGGTGTATATCAAATATGGCTGATGAATGCAGATGGAACAGAAGCCAAACAAATTGTCCGCAGCGGAACAAAACTCTCAGATTATTTGCCGACCTGGTCGCAGGACGGGCAGTTGATCCTTTTTAATCAACGCTGTGCCTCCACTTTTTGTTTTCCATACTTAATGCGCATTTCAGCAACAGACCGCACTGTGGAGCAGGGGACTCCGCTTCAATTAAATGCGCTGTCCATTGAAGATGTGGATTATTCCCCCGATGGATTTTGGCTTGTTTATGAAGGCGAAGAATCTGATGAGAATAACGATATTTACTACATGACGGTCACCAGTGCCAACCGTACACGCTTGACGACCGATGCAGATCTGGACTTCGACCCGGTCTGGCGGCCTGTGCAGAAGTGATCCAATCATACGCAACCTTCAACTGCCGAGGGATTTCCCTCGGCAGTTTTATAATGGATATTTTGTATAAGTGAAGGCAATTCACCAATGTCACAAGTACACAGAGTGTGTACTTGTGACATCAATACAATGTGAGAAGTCTTTTTTATATCGTTTTTGGCAAAATGAAGTTTTGTGAATGGACAAATACCTTTCAAAAATATATGGAATTGAAATAAAATAGAAACGAAAGTACCAGTACTACAGGGTAAAATACTCCAGTGTTTCACCTGCCTGCCAGGGCGGTGGTTAAGGTTTTGTGATTTATACTCATTGACAGAATAAAATTTTCTTTCAGACAGGCATTTAATGATTCTCGAACGCGACTCACTCTTACATAAACGCTATCGAATTCAAGGGAATCTTGGGCAGGGGGGCATGGGATCGGTTTACCACGCCATAGATGAGAATCTGGGCATGGGCGTTGCTGTTAAAGAAAACCTCTTTACGACAGAAGAATATGCGCGTCAGTTTCGCTTGGAAGCGGTAATCCTGGCGAATATTCGTCACCCCAACCTTCCGCGCGTGTCGGACCATTTTGTCATTGCAGGCGAAGGTCAGTATCTCGTCATGGATTTTATTGACGGGGAAGACCTCCGTCAGCGCATGGAGCGGGTTGGCATCCTTCCAGAAGATGAAGTGATCCATATTGGCGCGGCCATGTGCGATGCGCTTTCTTATTTACACGCCCGTAAGCCCGCTATTTTGCATCGTGACATTAAACCCGGCAATGTGAAGATTGCACCAGACGGTCACATTTTTCTCGTGGACTTTGGCCTCGCCAAGGTGATTCAAGGAAATCAGGCGACGACCACCGGCGCACGCGCCATGACCCCCGGATACTCTCCTCCCGAACAATATGGCACTGCCCGCACAGACGCTCGCACAGACATTTATTCATTGGGCGCAACTTTATACGCAGCCCTGACGGGTGTGATCCCTGAAGATGGACTGGCGCGCGCAATGGATAACGCCCAGCTTACCCCGGTTAGAAAAGAAATCCTGATGTTTCCCGTCGGCTTGGGGCAGCGATTGAAAAGGCCATGGAAGTTGATCCCGGAGACCGCTTCCAAAGTGCCGATGAATTTAAACTTGCCTTGTTGAATTCAAAATCCAAGACTCAGCAATTACTTGGCACATATACTGTTTCGCCTCCGCCCTCAGCCGAGGAAAGAATAAGCGACCCTAAAAAAACAGAAACGGTTTTGGTGCATTCCATGCCGCCTGAGGAATATGCTTTTGTCTCCCCCCGCAAAAAACAGCTTGAACGAGATCGGCGGATCAGGCGTTCTTTGTTAGGCGGAATTATTGCAATTCTTTTTATAGGTCTTCTTTCAGTTATCTTTTTCTTTCCCAACCTATTGCCAGTGTCAGCGCGGAACATGCTCCCGTTTCTGCCTGCTATGACCCCAACAGAAATTGCAACACAAGTTGTAGTGGTCCTGCCGACCGCAGCAGAACAATTGGATATAACCGTAACGCCTGATCTTGATTTCATCGAAACCCAAACCGCATCGGCTGTTGACCCAAGTGCCCTTGCCACACCTATTGGCGGGGATTATTTGCAAATTGCATATTCATCCCTGCGTACAGGGGTGGCTCAAATATATATGACCAATATTCTCACCGACCAGGCAATTGCAATTACCAACATGCCCGGTGGGGCTTGTCAGGCCTCATGGGCACCTGACGGCGAAAAACTGGTATTTATTTCTCCATGTAATATCAAGAAGGATACATACCCGCAATCCAGTTTGTATATCATTAACGCAGATGGGACCGATCTACAGCCATTGCCCTCTGCACTTGGCGGAGACTTTGAGCCGGCGTGGTCGCCGGATGGAAAACAAATCGTATTCACTTCACTGCGTGACGGGTATATGCAGCTCTACTCATACAATGTTGAGAATGAGAAGATCGCGCGTCTCGTTGACACAGTAAACGGTAAACATGCGCGTCAGGCATCGTGGTCACCTGATGGAAAAAAGATCGTTTACGCCTATAAGAGAATTGACACCTACGAAATATGGACAATGACCAACCAGGGAGCCGACGAGCTCCAGTTAATTCCCAGCGGAAATCAAGTCTTAAATTATCAGCCTGTGTGGTCGCCAGATGGCAAGCTGATCTTGTTTAGCCAGCAAAGTGCCAAAGAGTTTACCTTTCCTAATTTATTTTCTGTGGATGTGGATGGTCAGAACGATCCGCTTCAAGTTTTCCTGGGTGTGCTTTCCATTGAAGATGTGAAATATTCCCCGGGCGCGATCTGGATCGCTTATGAGAGTGGTGGAGAGCGCGGATACCATGTGTATTACTCCACTCCTTCGGGCGCAAATCTGGCACGCATCACCGAAGATGTCACCTTTGACGATTTCGACCCCGCCTGGCGGCCAGTACCAAAAACACCCTGATGTATTCAACCTCTCACAGCCATGTGGGAGGTTTTCTTTTTTCTTACACTCCTCTTATTGACTTACCACATAGCGACTGTTATCATTATTATTCAATAAATAGCACTCTCGCATCGGGAGTGCTAAATTATGAATATGAATACACTTACCGAACGCCAGAAGACACTGCTTCTTCTCATCATCCGTGATTATATTGACTCTGCTCAGCCCGTAGGTTCCAAGCGGCTGGCGGAGCATTATCGTCTTGATTTCTCCACGGCTACCATTCGTAACGAGATGGTGGCCCTGACGGAGATGGGATATTTGCGCCAGCCGCACACCTCGGCAGGGCGCGTACCTTCTGAAGAAGGTTATCGCTATCTGGTTAGCCAAATGATGCACAATGTTGAACTCCCTGAAAAGATTCAACACACCATTTCGCATCAGTTCTATCAGGCGCGGCCTGATGTTGACCAGTGGATGACCCTTGCGGCATCCGTCCTTGCGAATCAATCGCAGGGCGTGTCGATGGTCACTGCACCGCACGTGGAACAGACACGCTACAAACACGTTGAGTTAATTTCCACACAAGGACGGCAGGTCTTGATGGTGCTTGTGATGGCCGGTGGAGAAGTGGCTCAGCAGATTCTGACACTGGCGGAACCTGTGACTCAGGAGCGACTCAGCCAGGCCGCCTCGCATCTTAACTCACTGTTAGCTGGCCTTACCGTGGACGCAATTGCCTCCCTTTCAGCGCGTCAGGATGCACTTGAGAAGGATATCCTCACACTGATCGGACAGGACATGCGCCGCGCAGTGGATCAGGTCTCTGGTGAAATTTATACAGACGGTTTAACGAATGTATTATCTGAACCTGAATTTTCTGAATCAGATGATGCGCGCCGTGCCTTAAAAATATTTGAAGAACGTTCCACCTTGCAAAGTCTTTTGGCGCGGACAACTGTCAACAGTAATATTGGCGGGTTGCAGGTGTTGATCGGCGGGGAAGGGGAGTGGGAAGATTTGCGTCAGTGTACGTTGATCATTGCACGTTATGGCGTGCCCGGCATGGCAACAGGAACTCTGGGCGTACTTGGCCCAATGCGCATGTCTTATGCCAGAACGATTCCCACAGTTCGATATGTCGCTGCTTTATTGAGCGATCTGGTAAACGATACGATTTCGGGCGAGTAAAGTACGGAACGGTAGACATCAGTCTGCGTCCATGAAATTATTTTTTGAGAGTGAGAACATGTCTAAAGAGAAAAGCAAACACGAAGATGTATATGAACCTAAACCCACAGCCGAGTCCACGCCTGTTGATGGCGAGCAGGCTAACGTTAACGCGGAGCGGGATGCGTTGCAGAGTCAATTGGCGGAGGCCGAATCCAAAGCGTCTGAATATAAAGATGGCTGGGCCAGGTCTCAGGCGGAGTTTCAAAATTACAGAAAGCGCATTGAGCGTGATAATGAGTTGACCTATGCCAACATGAAGGGCGATATTATCAAAAAGGTTTTGCCCGCGCTGGATGATCTGGAGCGTGCCTTACAAAACCGTCCCGCAGATGATTCATGGGCCAGTGGAATTGAATTGATCGCGCGCAAATTACAAAATATTTTAGAAGGTGAAGGTGTGAAGCGCATCGAGGCAAAAGGCGCGACCTTTGACCCAAACTTCCACGAAGCAATTACGCATGAGCCTTCTGATGAAGTTGAAAGCGAACACGTAATTGATGTGGTTCAAAATGGATATATGCTGGGCGAACGAGTGATCCGCCCGGCGTTGGTGAGAGTAGCACAGTAAATTTTGTAGGGGCGACCCTTGTGGTCGTCCTTCGACAATATCTTAGGAGCAATCATGGGCAAAATTATAGGAATAGATCTAGGTACAACCAATTCGGTCGCTGCTGTTATGTCTGGCGGTGAGCCGGTTGTGATTCCATCGGCGGAAGGTGAAAGACTTGTCCCTTCGGTGGTGGCGGTGAATAAAAATCACGAGCGTTTGGTGGGACGTGGCGCGCAATCAGGCCATTACCAATCCGCAGAATACGATTTTTTCGGTCAAGCGTTTTATGGGACGCAAGGCTGATGATGCGCAAGTTGAACATACCAAGAAGCGCGTTCCCTACGCAGTGACCGCCGCCGATAACGGCGATGTGCGCGTGAAATTGGACGATAAAGATTATTCGCCGCCTGAAGTTTCGGCGATGATCCTCGCCAAGATCAAAGCGGATGCAGAAGCGTATCTCGGCGAACCCGTTACTCAGGCCGTCATTACCGTGCCTGCGTATTTCAATGATGCCCAGCGCAATGCCACAAAAGATGCAGGCAAGATCGCCGGCCTTGAAGTGCTGCGTATCATCAACGAACCGACTGCGTCTTCTCTCGCGTATGGTTTGGATAAAAAGAAAAACGAAGTCATTGTGGTTTATGACCTCGGCGGCGGTACCTTCGATGTTTCCATTTTGGATGTGGGCGAAGGCGTGTTCCAGGTCCGCGCTACGAGCGGTGATACCTTCCTCGGCGGCGATGATTTCGATCTGCGTATCATGGATTATTTGATCGAGACCTTCAAGAAAGATAACGGCATTGATCTGAACAATGATCGTCAGGCTTTGCAGCGTTTGAAAGAGGCTTCTGAAAAAGCGAAGATCGAACTTTCGACCGTGATGCAAACTGAGATCAATCTGCCTTATTTGACTGCCGATGCAAGCGGACCAAAACATTTGGTGATGACGATGACCCGCGCCAAGTTGGAACAAATTACCGCGGATCTTGTCGACCGGACAATTGCTCCTGTTAAACAAGCATTATCTGACGCTGGATTAAATGCCGGCGACATCAATGAGATCGTGCTGGTGGGTGGTATGACTCGTATGCCCGCCATTCAAGATCGTGTCAAAGCATTCTTTGGCAAAGATCCGCATAAGGGCGTGAATCCCGATGAAGTGGTTGCGATCGGTGCGGCCATTCAAGCCGGTGTGCTCGGCGGAGAAGTAAAAGACATTCTACTTTTGGATGTGACCCCGTTGACATTGTCGATTGAAACCTTGGGCGGTGTCGCAACGGCGCAGATCGAACGCAATACAACCATTCCCACCCGTCGTTCGCAAGTGTTCTCGACCGCGTCTGATAATCAGACACAGGTTGAGATTCATATTTTGCAGGGTGAACGTCCGATGGCGAGCGATAACAAGTCGTTGGGAAGATTTACTTTGGATGGGATTCCCCCATCACCACGCGGTGTGCCACAAGTTGAAGTGACCTTTGATGTGGATGCGAATGGCATTATGAAAGTCAGCGCGAAGGATAAGGCGACTGGACGTTCACAACATATTACGATCACCGCGTCCTCTGGTTTGAGCGATAGCGAAGTTGAAAAGATGCGCAAGGATGCCGAAGCCCATGCGGACGAAGACCGCAAGCGCAAGGACCTGATCGAAGCGCGTAACAATGCAGATAACACGGCTTATGCCGCCGAAAAAGCCATCCGTGAGTTTGGTGATAAGGTGCCGGTAGATGTGCGTAGTGAGATCGAAGCCGGTGTTGCAGAGGTTAAGTCTGCGGCGCAGGGTGAAGATGTAGAGAAGATCAAGGCCGCTGCGGACGCGTTGGGGCAGACCATTCAAAAGATTGGGTCATCTGTCTATGAGCAGGGACAGGCCTCAGGTACGGGCGAAGCGGGCTCTAATCCAGATCCAGATGCCGGCCCTGAAGTTGTCGATGGCGAAGTGAAGGAATAAATCGAGTAATTAGGATTAGGAATTAGGGACACCTAATCTTCTACCCTAATCGACTAATCTTTAAAACTATGAGCAACCGAGATTATTACGAAATCCTTGGAATCAATAAGGGCGCGTCTGATGATGAGATCAAAGGCGCGTTCCGTAAACTTGCGCGTGTGTATCATCCTGATGTGAGCAAAGAGACTGACGCCGAGGAAAAATTTAAAGAGATCAACGAAGCCTACGGCGTGCTTTCAGATTCTGATAAGCGTGCGCGATATGACCGCTTTGGTAAAGAGGGACTGGGTGGCATGGGCAGCGGCGTTCCGCATGATTACTCGACAGATTTTGGCGATTTGTTCGAAGAGATTCTCGGCGGGTTTGGCTTTTCTTCAGGACGCCGCCAATCGCGCAAATCTCCGCGCCGTGGACGTGACTTGCAGATGCAGGTCACTCTGACATTTGAAGAAGCTGTCTTTGGCGTTGAGAAGGAAATCGAATTTCAACGCGAAGAAACTTGTTCACGTTGTACGGGTTCAGGCGCTGAGCTTGGTACCACGCCAACGAAATGTATGACTTGTAACGGGCAGGGTGAAGTGCGCCAGGTGCGTCAGACCTTTTTAGGTCAGATGGTACAGACAGCGGCTTGCCCCGCTTGTAACGGCCGCGGCGAAACAATTTCGTCACCGTGTAAGACCTGTCGCGGTGCTGGTTTGGAACGCAAGAATGTTAAGAAGAAAGTACAGATTCCCGCCGGCGTGGATGTTGGGACTCAGATCCGCTTGAATGGGGAAGGCGGCCCCGGTGCATTTGGCGGCCCAAGCGGAAGTTTGTTCGTTGTACTGGATGTGAAACCGCATCAATTCTTCAAGCGCCGCGAGAATGATATTTTGTTGAACCTTGATATCAATGTGGCGCAAGCCGTGCTCGGTGCGGATGTCCATGTGCCGACGATTGATGGCGATGAAAAATTAAAGATTCCCGCCGGTACACAGCCCGGGAAAATTTTCCACCTCAAAGGCAAAGGTGTGCCGCATGTCCGCAGTAAACATCGCGGCGATCAAATGGTGATGGTGAATGTGGCTATTCCGTCCAAGCTAACCAAGGAACAGCGTGAGTTGTTCGAGAAACTGGCTGAGAGTTTGGGCACGTCGGTCAAGCCGCAGGAAAAGGGATTTTTAGATTGGTTGAATGATGCGTTTGGGGGATGAAGGCAGTAATAAGTGAGAAGTAATAAGTAACGAGCGGATGAAAGTCTGCTCGTTTTTGATTCGGCGCGGTTGATTGCGTTATAATATTTCAACCTATGACGAGAACTCTATTGCGCTTTTGGCGCATACTCCCGATGTGGATTCACGTCCTTGCCATGCGCGTGTATCGTGCCAAATTTCGGGCGGCGGTGGCGGCGATCATCTTTGATGAGCAGGGGAGGATTCTCTTGTTCAAGCATACCTACCGCAAATTCGAGTGGGGCATTCCGGCGGGCGGACTGGAATATAACGAACAGCCGGCCGATGCGATTGTCCGCGAGTTTTTGAAGAAACGGGCATGGAATTGCAGGTTGAAAGAATGCTTCTGGCCGAAAGTTCAAGGGAAGACCGCAATATTAGTTTGATATATTTGTGTAAAATTGCAGGCGGAACTTTCAAGGAAAGCCATGAAATCTCTGAAATGAAATATTTTGAAGTGGACGATCTGCCGCGCATGTTGTTCGCGGAGAAGAATTTGATCCGCGTCGTTGTTGAAAGTTTGCGTGAAGCCTAGACTTCGGAAGTCTTTTAAGAGTCTTCATTGCAGTAACTCGTCATGAAAGACTTCCGAAGTCTTCTTCATTGCGATAATGTTTTATGGCAGACTTCGGAAGTCTTAAGTATTTATGGAGTGCATTTGACTAACATCCTTCTCGTCGGTGTCGGCGGATTTTTTGGCTCGGTTCTGCGTTATCTAGCCAGTGGGTATGTGCAACAGGCTGCGAAAAGCATTGACTTTCCGTATGGCACACTGGCGGTTAATGTCATCGGGTGCTTTATCATTGGATTTCTAGCCCAATTGGCAGAAGATCGCGGAGTGTTTACAAGCGAATCCCGTTTATTTGTTTTTACAGGTTTCCTTGGCGGCTTCACTACATTCTCGTCGTTTGGAAATGAAACGCTTAATCTGGCGCGTGATAGTCAAATAATCAATGCGTTGGCGAATGTTGGCGCGAATGTATTTGTGGGTTTATTTGCTGTTTGGATTGGAAGAACCGTTTATTTGATCGAGGTAAACATGCCTTTTCCCGGAAGGGGTTTTTTTCTCCGTATCCTTATGGGGGAATGGGGGGGTGGGGGGGGGGGGGGGGGGGGGGGGGGGGGGGGGGGGGGGGGGGGGGGGGGGGGGGGGGGGTTGGGGGGGCGGGGGGGTTGGGGGGTGGGGGGGGGGGGGCGGCGGGTCCCCCCCAAAAGGGTGGGGCGGCGGAAAAAAGGGGGGCGGGGGGGGGAGTGGGGGGAAAAAAAAAAAAAAAAAAAAAAGGAATTAATTGGGGGGGGGGGCTTCCACCGGGGGGGGGGGGGTTGGGAGGGGAAAAATCCGATTTTATAAGGCAGATAAAAAATGAACTGGCTTGAAGTTTCACTTACTGTAAATGGCGAACTCGCCGAATCCGTTGCTGATGTTTTTGCCCGTTTTGCGCCCAATGGCGTGATGACCGAGCAAGGCGTAAAATTTTTAGACGAAGAGGACGAAGGCACCGCCACCGGCCCGATCACCGTCCGCGCTTATTTGGAAGTTAACGAACAACTCGAAGATACGCGACAGAAACTCGAAGAGTCCCTTTTCTATTTGGGGATGATCACGCCGGTACCAACTCCCACCTACAAGCAGATCGCGGATCAAAACTGGATGGAAGCCTGGAAGCAGCACTACAAGCCGATTCTCATCGGACAAAGACTCCTGATTCTGCCCGCATGGTTAGAGTCGCCAGAGCCAACCAGAATCCCGATCAAAATTGATCCAGGTATGGCTTTCGGCACAGGAACACATCCCACGACACAATTATGTCTCGAACTTATGGAAGTATCCACTGACCACTCACCACTTTCCACTGTCATTGATGTCGGCTGTGGTTCGGGAATCCTCTCGATTGCGGCTTTGAAACTTGGCGCAACAAAAGTCCTCGGCGTGGATATTGATATTGAGTCTGTCAAAAACTCACGCGAGAACGCGGATACTAACGGGGTGGGGGAGGAACTACTGCTCGGGCAGGGATCAGTGACAGAGGTTTTAAGTGGCAGCTTCCAGTTTAAGTCTGCTCCGCTGGTGGTCGCGAATATTCTGGCGCCCATCATCATCCGCTTGTTTGATGCGGGTCTCGCAGACTTGGTCGAGCCGAATGGTGAGATCATCCTGAGCGGAATTCTTGCACATCAGGCTGAGAATGTGATTACAGCTGCGGAAGCCAGAGGATTGAAGCGCAGTGACCAACGCCAGATCGCCGATTGGGTTGCGATATCCTTAAAACGTTAAAACGTCTAAACGTTTTGTGCTATCATACGAACCATCATGGATCGTCGTAAACTGGTTTATTACCTGCTTTTGAACGTCTTTATTTCGGCAACGGTAACGGGCGGAATTCTTTTCTGGTACGACCGAAACTACCGCGCCGTGAGTCAGCCTGCTATTCAGCAAGTTGTAAGCGGTGATACAGAGCCAGTTTCCACACTCAACCCGCAAACAGATGTTGCCGTCAAGATCAGCAGCGTGGTCGGCGCCGGAACTTTGGGCTCCGAGATCGTAGTCGTAAAGTTTGAAGGCGAAGGTCAGTTAGATCTGGCAAGCTGGCAGCTAAAAGACGAAGATGGTAATACGTTTAAATTTCCAAAACTTACCCTTTACCCAAATGGCGCTGTGCAAATTCATACTGTCACCGGTACAGACACCGTCATTGACCTATATTGGGGCATAGGCGAAGCGGTATGGAGTTCTGGTGAGAATGCCCGCCTTTTTGATGCTCAAGGCAACCTCAGAGCCGTGTATCGTGTTCCTTAATCAGTTGACGGTAGTTAGTTGGTGGTTGACAGTTAATCATCAGCTGCAAACTATCAACTACCAACCGCAAACCACCAACTAATATGACCCAAGCCCTCTACCGTAAATATCGCCCTAAAGGATGGGATGCCGTCATCGGACAAGATCACGTTGTCCAGACGCTGACCAATTCCATCAAAGCTGACCGTGTCGGTCACGCCTATTTGTTTGCTGGTCCGCGTGGAACGGGCAAGACAACGGTTGCGCGTTTGCTGGCGAAGGCGGTTAACTGTCTCAACGAAGACCCCGGACAAAGACCCGATAATACCTGCGATTACTGCGAAGCTGTAAATCAAGGCCGTTTTATGGATTTGATCGAAATTGATGCAGCTTCAAACACATCAGTGGACGATGTCCGCGATTTGCGCGACAAGATCAATTTCTCGCCTTCACAGGGTAAATACAAAATCTATATTATCGATGAAGTCCACATGCTTTCGACTGCGGCTTTCAATGCCCTTCTTAAAACACTCGAAGAGCCGCCTCCGCACGCTATTTTTGTCCTTGCTACAACTGAAATCCATAAAATCCCTGCAACAGTTTTATCTCGCTGTCAGCGTCACGAATTCCGTCGTGTGCCCGTAGACGAGATCGTCACCAATCTTAAGCATATCGTCGCTGCTGAAAATCTCACCGCCGACGATGAAGCACTTACGCTCATTGCGCGTCAGTCGGCGGGTGGTATGCGCGACGCGCAATCTTTGCTCGATCAACTCGCGTCCACTGGCACGAAGATCACGCTGGCTCTTGCGCAAACTGTCCTCGGCACTGCCACAAGCAAAACCGTTCTCGACATCATCAACTCCGTTCTCGACCATCAGCCTGCGCACGGTCTCGAAACCATCCACCGCGCCCTCGACTCTGGCGCCGATCCGCGTTCACTTTCGCGTCAGATCGTCGAGTATTTGCGCGGTCTCATGCTGATTCAAATGGGCAATATCGATCAGGTCGAAGCCACACGTGAAGTCAAAGTGCAAATGGATGCACACGCAAAAGCATTCAGCACCAGCGATGTTTTGCGTATGATGAAAATCTTTAACAACGCTGCGACAGATTTGCGCGGCGGCTGGCAGCCATCCCTGAGTATTGAACTTGCTCTCGCAGAAGTGCTCGACGCTCCAACAGAATCTCACCAAATTGCCGCGCCGGTTCGGACTCAGCCGCAGCCTGCTTCTGCTCCGAGAACCGAATCCCAGCCTGAGGTTAAGAGCGATCCGTCTCCGAAAGGGGAGTCGCCTGTCACCGAGAAAAATGTCATCAATGCAGGCGAAATCACCAAGGCTTGGAAACATCTGGCCGCGTCACTTCCAAAATCACAGGCGAATCTTTCCGCATTGTTAAACTCAGTCAAGATGATCGACGTTCAGGGCAAAACCCTTATTCTCGGTCTGGCTAGTGATGTGCTTGTCTCAAAGATAGATAAGCCTGATCAAATTGAAATCATCCAAAAATTGATCAAAGATAATTTCAACGTGGAGTTATCCGTCCGTTGTACGGTCACCAACGCGAAAGGCAAAGTCCCTGCCAATGTGGCGCAAGACGGCATGGTCGCCGCGGCTATTCAACACGGTGGCGAAATCGTAGATATGTAATTTAAGAATGATATTCGTTTGTCGATCAATGAATATTAAATATCAATTTTAAATATAGAGGTTATTATGGCAAAAGGATTTAACAAAGGCCCTGCAATGGGCGGCGGACAATCTGGCATGATGCAGCAGCTTCAGAAACTGCAAAAGCAAATGGAAGAAACGCAAGCTCAACTCGCCGATGAATTGGTCACTGCAACAGCAGGCGGCGGCGCGATCAAAGTCACCATGACAGGCGACCAAAAATGCCGTGAGGTGGTGATCGACCCCGAATTATTGAAAGATGCAGATGCCGAAATGCTGCAAGATTTGGTCTTGTCCGCTGTAAATATGGCACTTGATCAATCACGAGAACTTGCCAACCAAAGGCTTGGTCCGCTCTCTGGCGGGTTACCCTTCTAGCGAATACGTGAACAAATAAACAGGTGCGCATGGAAACATGTTTACTTGTTTACCCGTTTACGTATTTACCTTTCCCATGCTCCTTCCCGAATCCATTCAATCCCTTATCACCGCCCTCGAACGCCTGCCAGGCATTGGGCCAAAGTCCGCTTCACGGCTGGCGTTTTATCTATTGCGCGCACCAGAAGATATCTCTCAAGATTTGTCTACTGCGCTGGCGAACTTAAAAGTCAACACTGCTTTTTGTCAGGAATGCTTCAACATCACAGAAGCAGGCCGTGAACGCTGCGAAATTTGTGACTCGCAAAAACGTGATAGCTCTCTCATCTGCGTCGTGGAAGAAGCACTGGATGTTCTGTCTGTTGAACGCACCGGTGGCTTTCATGGCAAGTATCATGTCTTGCAGGGAGTCCTTTCCCCGATCGAAGGCATTGGCCCTGATGACCTTAAGATTAAGCAATTAGTGTCCCGCGTCGCCGGTGGGGGAGTGAAGGAAATTATCCTCGCTACCAACCCCAGCATGGAAGGCGATGCAACAGCACAATATTTACAGTCACAGCTAAAAGCATTTGATGTGCATGTCACACGGCTTGCACGCGGTCTGCCTGTAGGCGGCGATCTTGAGTATGCTGATCAGAATACATTGTTAAGAGCTTTGTCCGGAAGACAGGAAATGAACTGATTTTCCTGCTAAATTAACTTGTGATGTAAATAAAAAACAATTGGTGCATTTTTATTTACATCACAAGTTTTTAACAAGTTGTGGGCTTGTTGTCCAAATAATAGTGGGAAGAGTCGCCAGAATTCTTTAAGGTTGGAGGACGATTTTTTAAGGTTCAAATGCCTTGTGGCTATTGACAGGGGAAAGGAAATGCATATAATTGTCCTTCGCCAGTAGAAACGAAAAAGATTTCGTCACCCAGACAAATCGATTACAACTGAGTAACCGTCTCACATCAGAGACTCAAAGCAAATAAGTTTTGCAGTCTGATGAACCGATGCGAAAGTAAAAGCATCGGTATTTTGGTCTGTAAAAAACCTTGACAGACGGTTATAGAGCAGATAAAATATCGTCCGCTCAAATGGCAAGCACCTTAACAACTGAAGAGTGATAGGAAACAAAATTTTTTGTTGAACCAGTAAATCCGTAACTTTAACACTCGCAAGAGTGATGTTTTTTGCGGAGAGTTTGATCCTGGCTCAGGATGAACGCTGGCGGCGTGCCTAATACATGCAAGTCGAACGAGGTGCTTGAGTAGCAATACGAGAGTATCCTAGTGGCGAACGGGTGAGTAACGCGTTGGTGACCTACCCCAAAGTGTGGGATAACAGTTCGAAAGGATTGCTAATACCGCATGTGGTCTTCGGATTTAGAAACTGATGACTAAAGGAGCAATTCGCTTTGGGAGGGACCTGCGTCCCATCAGCTAGTTGGTGAGGTAATGGCTCACCAAGGCTACGACGGGTAGGGGACCTGAGAGGGTGACCCCCCACAATGGAACTGAAACACGGTCCATACACCTACGGGTGGCAGCAGTAGGGAATATTGCACAATGGGCGAAAGCCTGATGCAGCAACGCCGCGTGTGCGATGAAGGCCTTCGGGTCGTAAAGCACTTTTCTGAGGGATGAGCAAGGACAGTACCTCAGGAATAAGTCTCGGCTAACTACGTGCCAGCAGCCGCGGTAAAACGTAGGAGGCAAGCGTTATCCGGATTCACTGGGCGTAAAGCGCGTGCAGGCGGTTCGGTAAGTTGGGCGTGAAATCTCCTGGGCTCAACTAGGAGAGGTCGTTCAATACTACCGGACTTGAGAGTGATAGAGGAAGATGGAATTCCCGGTGTAGTGGTGAAATGCGTAGATATCGGGAGGAACACCAGTGGCGAAAGCGATCTTCTGGATCATTTCTGACGCTCAGACGCGAAAGCTAGGGTAGTAAACGGGATTAGAGACCCCGGTAATCCTAGCCGTAAACGATGTAAACTTGGCGTCGGTGGCTTAAACTCCATCGGTGCCGCAGCTAACGCGATAAGTTTACCGCCTGGGGACTACGATCGCAAGATTAAAACTCAAAGGAATTGACGGGGGCCCGCACAAGCAGCGGAGCGTGTGGTTTTAATTCGATGCTACACGAAGAACCTTACCCGGGTTTGACATGCAAGTGGTAGTGATCCGAAAGGTGAACGACCCGCAAGGGAGCTTGCACAGGTGTTGCATGGCTGTCGTCAGCTCGTGTCGTGAGATGTTCGGTTAAGTCCGCTAACGAGCGCAACCCTCGCTGTATGTTACATGTGTCATACAGGACCGCCGGTATCAAGCCGGAGGAAGGTGGGGATGACGTCAAGTCCGCATGGCCTTTATGTCCGGGGCTACACACACGCTACAATGGTCGGTACAATGGGTTGCTAAGTCGCGAGATGGAGCCAATCCCCCAAAGCCGGCCTCAGTTCAGATTGCAGGCTGCAACTCGCCTGCATGAAGCTGGAGTTGCTAGTAAACGCGCGTCAGCTATAGTGCGTTGAATACGTTCTCGGGCCTTGTACACACCGCCCGTCACGTCATGGGAGCTGGTAACACCTGAAGCCGGTAGCCTAACCCGCAAGGGAGGGCGCTGTCTAAGGTGGTGCTGGTGACTGGGACGAAGTCGTAACAAGGTAGGTGTACCGGAAGGTGCGCCTGGATCACCTCCTTTCTAGAGATTCGAGCGATTTCTTAGGAAATTTGCTCTACTCATGTTCTACGCCCATACGGTGCCTTGGGCACTGGTTGACACTATAACTAGTTTCCTATCACTCCTCAGTTGCTAAGGGAAAATCCCTTCCCGGGCTTGTAGCTCAGTTGGTTAGAGCACTGTGCTGATAACGCAGGGGTCACAGGTTCGAATCCTGTCAAGCCCACTAACCCAAGCAAGTTCTGGGGATGTAGCTCAGTGGGAGAGCAGCGCGTTTGCAACGCGAAGGTCGCGGGTTCAAATCCCGCCATCTCCACTGAGTTCGTATGTAGTAATGGAGAGAAGTAAAAGTTTGTCAAATAGCAAGAAAACATAGTTCTAAAAGATAAACCGCTTGATAAAGGTTGTTTTGCGACCTGGCGGTGAGCGCTGGGTCGTTTTGTCTCTGTAGCTCGAAAGTACTTTATAAAATAATTAAATGCTTTGAAGGGTAATCGATGTTCTTGATTTCGATCAAGAGTGTCGGTCACCGGTCAAATGGTGAATGCACCTTAAAAACTGAATAGCAAATGATGTAGTCTGATAAAGTAATATATATTTATCAAATTTAAAGAAAAGTATCAACTTCTCCGTATCACGTGGAGAAGCTATTAAGGGCTTATGGTGAATGCCTTGGCGTCAAGCGCCGATGAAGGACGTGGGACACTGCGATAAGCCTCGGGAAGCCGTGTACAGGCGTTGATCCGAGGATTTCCGAATAGGGAAACCAACCGTTGCGAACCAACGGTGTCCTCTTGTTGAACACATAGACTTGAGGATGGGAACCTGGGGAACTGAAACATCTAAGTACCCAGAGGAAAAGAAATTATTCCCCTAGTAGTGGCGAGCGAACGGGGATCAGCCCAAACCAAATCTGTTTACAGATTCGGGGTTGTAGGACCGGCAATACGGAAGTTACAAAATAATCAGTTAGCGGAAAGGTGTGGGACAGCCTGCCAAAGAGGGTAATAGCCCCGTATGCGAAAATTGATTATCTTCCGCCGTGTTCCTGAGTACTGCCGGGCACGCTAATCCGGCAGGAATCTAGGGAGTCCACTCTCTAAGGCTAAATACGCTTGACGACCGATAGTGAACAAGTACCGTGAGGGAAAGGTGAAAAGTCCCCCTGTTAGGGGAGTGAAATAGAACCTGAAACCATAAGCTTACAAGCAGTTGAAGGGCTACGGCAAGTTGAGCCCCCTAGAAATAGGGACGTTCCTTGTCATGCCTAACAGCGTGCCTCTTGGAGAATGAGCCTGCGAGTTAATTTCAGTGGCGAGGTTAAGGGAGTAACACCCGAAGCCGTAGCGAAAGCGAGTCTTAATAGGGCGTATAGTCGCTGGAATTAGGCCCGAAACCGTGTGAGCTACCCATGGGCAGGGTGAAGCGAGTCTAAACACTCGTGGAGGCCCGAACTCACTAACGTTGCAAAGTTAGGAGATGACCTGTGGGTAGAGGTGATATGCCAATCGAACTCGGAGATAGCTGGTTCTCCCCGAAATAGCTTTAGGGCTAGCGTCGTGCGTTTAGTACTGGAGGTACAGCACTGAATGGGCTAAGGGGCTTACAGCTTACTGAACCCAATCAAACTCGGAATGCCAGTACTCCATAGCACGGCAGTCGGACTCCGGGAGATGAGTTTCGGGGTCGAAAGGGAAACAGCCCAGACCATCGGCTAAGGTCCTTAAATCTATGCTAAGTGGGAAACGAGGTGAGGTTACTTAAACAACCAGGAGGTTGGCTTAGAAGCAGCCACCCTTTAAAGTGCGTAACAGCTTACTGGTCTAGTGACTTCGCGCGGAAAACTTAACGGGGCTAAGCATAGTACCGAAGCCATGGGTCTCAACATTAGTTGGGGCAGTAGGGGAGCGTTCTATCAGCGGTGAAGGTCGATCGTAAGGGCGACTGGAGCGGATAGAAGTGAGAATGCAGGCATGAGTAGCGTACAAATATGTGAGAACCATATTCGCCGTATATCTAAGGTTTCCGACGCCAGGTTGTTCCGCGTCGGGTTAGTCGAGTCCTTAGCCGAGGCCGAGAGGCGTAGGTGATGGACATCTGGTTAATATTCCAGAACCGCTAGAGAGTGCGATGGGAGGACGCAACGAGATAGGCCAGCCCATTATTGGATTTGGGTGCGATCCATCTAGGCGTTGAGATTGGTAGGTAAATCCGCCAGTTGAGCTGAGGTGAGAGCGAGCCGTAAGGCATAAGTGGTTGAGCCTTGTTGCCAAGAAAAGTCTCTAAGCATAACTTTCTAGCGCTCGTACCGCAAACCGACACCGGTAGATGGGTAGAGTATACCAAGGCGAACGGGAGAACCCTCGTTAAGGAATTAGGCAACATGACCTCGTAACTTCGGGAGAAGAGGTGCCCTCTCGGGTGTTAAAGCCCAGGAGGGTCGCAGTGAAATGGCTCTGGTGACTGGTTAACAAAACCACAGGTCTCTGCTAAGCCGTAAGGCGATGTATAGGGGCTGACGCGTGCCCAGTGCCGGAAGGTTAAAGGAGAGGTTAGCGCAAGCGAAGCTTTGAACTGAAGCCCCGGTGAACGGCGGCCGTAACTATAACGGTCCTAAGGTAGCGAAATTCCTTGTCGGGTAAGTTCCGACCCGCACGAACCGTGTAACGATCAGAGCACTGTCTCGACGGGGACCCGGTGAAATTGAAATGGCTGTGAAGATGCGGCCTACCCGCAGTAGGACAAAAGACCCCGTGGAGCTTTACTGCAACTTGGCATTGTATTTGGATATGATCTGTGTAGGATAGGTGGAGGCTTTGAAGCTGGCGCGCTAGCGTCGGTGGAGCCAATGGTGAAATACCACCCTGATCATGTTTAGATCCTAACCCCATTCCGTAATCCGGATGGGGAACCGTGCCAGGTGGGCAGTTTGACTGGGGCGGTCGCCTCCCAAAAAGTAACGGAGGCGCCCAAAGGTTCCCTCAGGTGGAATGGAAACCCACCATAGAGTGTAAAGGCATAAGGGAGCTTGACTGTAAGGCCAACGCGCCGAACAGAGACGAAAGTCGGGCTTAGTGATCCCACAATACCGAGTGGAAGGGTTGTGGCTTACCGGATAAAAGCTACCCCGGGGATAACAGGCTGGTGAGATCCAAGAGTTCACATCGACGATCTCGCTCGGCACCTCGATGTCGGCTCATCGCATCCTGGGGCTGGACAAGGTCCCAAGGGTCGGGCTGTTCGCCCGTTAAAGCGGTACGCGAGCTGGGTTCAGACCGTCGTGAGACAGGTCGGTCTCTATCCACTGTGGGCGTAAGGGATTTGAAGGAGCTGCTCCTAGTACGAGAGGACCGGAGTGGACAGACCTCTAGTGTGCCAGTTGTTCCGCCAGGAGCATCGCTGGGTAGCCATGTCTGGCAAAGATAACCGCTGAAAGCATCTAAGTGGGAAACTTGCCCTAAGATTAGATCCCTGTGACCCGTAAGGTGTAAGCCCAGGTAGACTACCTGGTTAATAGGCGTGTGTAAGCGCAGTAATGTGTTAAGCTAAGCTGTACTAATGGTCGAGGGCTTCCTTTCTTGTGATACGGAGAATTTGGTACTTTTCGAGAAAACATCAACTTGCCGTTCAGACCAACATTGTGAAAATGTCCCTGGTGATTTGAGCGACGTGGGTACCCGGTCCCATACCGAACCCGGCAGTT